>NZ_JBKOTX010000095.1:0-21217 GCF_047086965.1 Roseovarius halophilus (ex Wu et al. 2025)
CCGTCAAGCGCTACCATTACGAGGCACAGGCTCAACTCGAAACCCACCTCGGCGACGTCATCGCAGCCTGTAATTATACGCGCCGACTCAAGACGCTGCAGGGCCTGACGCCATTCGGATACATCTGCAAAACCTGGACAAGAGAGACAAAAAGGTCCACTGTCGTTCCAACCCATCACACGCTGGGACTGAACACCTAAGCCGCGGGCACACAATTGTCCGCGGCCGGGTCTACGGACTGGACGGGGTCGCCCGGCGCGCATTCTTCGCCGGAGAGGGGATAGCGTTTATCGTCGGTGCAGCCAGCCAATGCGGCTGTGGCGAAAGCGGCGAGGAGGATGACGAGGGGTCTGGGCATGTGGTGGTCTCCGGTTTTGAGGTCTGCGCGCATGGACGGCGCATCTTGCTCAAGGTTAGCCGCGGATCGCATCGCACGGCCTTGATCGGCGTCAATTCGGGTGGCGCGGTGCTGCTGGTATCGTGAAGGCCGGTTCATGACGGCCGGTTTCCGCCTAAGGGGGCTGCCATGTCCGGCTGCGCCTGTCGGCGAGGCAGGCTGGCTGATAGTATCGAGCCGGAAAAACAGGAGGACCTGATGAGAAAGATTTCCCTGACGGCTGCCGCGCTTGCCACGATGGCGTTGTCGGCCTGCGAGAACATGACACCCGGGCAGCGCGCCCTTGCCGGGGCGACCGGAGGCGCGGCGGCGGGCCTGATCACCGCCGAAGCGCTTGACGCCAATGACAACTGGCGGCT
This sequence comes from Roseovarius halophilus (ex Wu et al. 2025), assembly GCF_047086965.1. Classification (NCBI taxonomy): domain Bacteria; kingdom Pseudomonadati; phylum Pseudomonadota; class Alphaproteobacteria; order Rhodobacterales; family Roseobacteraceae; genus Roseovarius; species Roseovarius halophilus (ex Wu et al. 2025). The sequence continues at coordinate 757 of NZ_JBKOTX010000095.1, forward strand.
GATCGCCGGTCTGGCCGGTGCCGCGGCGGGCACGGTCGTGGCGCAGAACACGGCGACGGGCACCTGCGCCTATGCACGCGGCGACGGCACCTATTACCGGGCGCCGTGCCCGTAATGGGACAAGGGCGCGCGCGGTGTCGCGCGCGCCCGGCCTGTTCTGGGCACGATCAGCCGCGCAGGATCGACCGGCCGGCATACCGGGCCGTTTCGCCGAGGGTTTCCTCGATGCGGATGAGCTGATTGTACTTCGCCAGCCGGTCCGAGCGGGCGAGCGAACCCGTCTTAATCTGGCCGCAATTGGTGGCGACCGCGAGGTCGGCGATGGTGGCGTCCTCGGTTTCGCCCGAACGGTGGCTCATGACGTTCGTCATGCGCGCGCGGTGAGCCATGTCCACCGCCCTGAGCGTTTCGGTCAGGGTGCCGATCTGGTTGACCTTGACCAGCATCGAGTTGCCCGCGCCGCGCGCGATGCCGTCGGCCAGCCGCTCGGGGTTGGTCACGAACAGGTCGTCGCCCACCAGTTGCACCGTGTCTCCGATCGCGTCGGTCAGGAGTTTCCAGCCGTCCCAGTCATCCTCGGACATGCCGTCCTCGATCGAGATGATCGGGTAGTCGGTCACGAGTGCTTGCAGGTAGGCCGCGTTCTCTTGCGGGGTCAGGATTGCGCCTTCGCCTGAAAAGACGTACTTGCCGTCCTTGAAGTACTCGGTCGCGGCGCAATCCAGCGCGAGGAAGATGTCCGCGCCCGGCTTGTAGCCTGCCTTCTGGACGGATTTTAGGATGAAGTCAAGCGCCTCGCGGGTGGAGGACAGGTTGGGGGCGAAGCCGCCCTCGTCGCCGATGCCGGTGGAAAGACCCGCCGCCGAAAGCTCTTTCTTGAGCGTATGGAACACTTCCGCACCCATGCGCACCGCGTCGCGCATGTTGTCCGCGGCGACCGGCATGATCATGAATTCCTGGATGTCGATGGGGTTGTCGGCATGTTCACCGCCGTTGATGATGTTCATCATCGGCACGGGCAGGGTGCGGGCGGAGGTGCCACCGACATAGCGGAACAGCGGCTGCGTGGTGAAATCCGCCGCTGCCTTGGCGCAGGCAAGGCTGACGCCGAGGATGGCATTCGCGCCCAGCCGGCCCTTGTTCGGGGTGCCGTCCAGCTCGATCAGGGCGGTGTCGATTCCCACCTGTTCGGTGGCGTCGAAACCGGCAAGCATGTCGGCGATTTCGCCGTTCACCGCGGCCACGGCCTCGAGCACGCCCTTGCCGCCGTACCGGGATTTGTCGCCGTCTCGCCGCTCGACCGCTTCGTGCGCGCCGGTGGACGCGCCCGAGGGCACGGCCGCGCGGCCCATGGTGCCGTCCTCGAGGATGATGTCGACCTCGACCGTCGGGTTGCCCCGGCTGTCGAGGATTTCGCGAGCGTGGATGTCGATGATGGTGCTCATGGAGATTTCCCTGGAATGAATACGGTCAAGGTGGCTTTACCAAGTTTGGTCCGGAATTGGAACGGGGTTTGGTAGCGCTAACAAGGTGTTTATCGCTAACACAGGCGCAGTACCCTTGGTTTTCTCGATCCGGGGCGCCGGCCGGCGGTTTCAAGGCCGCGAAGACCGGAAGGGCGGGATCACAGGTGGATGCGGCGGCGCAGGCGGGCCTCGCGGATCACCGAGTATAGGCCGGTTGCCACGATCAATGCCGCGCCCGTGAGTGTCCAGCCGTCGGGCCGTTCGGCGAACACGGTGACGCCGATGATCAGGGCGAAGACCAGTCGGGTATAGCGAAAGGGTGTCACGTACGAAACATCGCCCACCCGCATGGCCGCGACGATGGCGTAATAGGCGAAAACGCCGAAAAGAAGTGCGAGCGAAAGGTCGCGCCAGTTCGCGGGCGTCGGCAGTGATACCGTGCTGCCGGGCCAGATAAAGAGCATCAGAACCCCGGCCGGGACCAGCGTGGCGAAAGCGTAGCTGGCCAGTTGCAGCGTGGTGACGGTACGCGGCGTGGCGCGGGTGGCAAGGTCTCGGATGGCAAGCCCCACCACCGCCTGCACGGCGAAAAGCGAGGCGGGCTGGAACCCTTGCAACCCAGGCCGGATGATCATCAGCACGCCGGTGAAGCCGACGATGATGGCGCTCCAACGGCGCCAACCCACCGGCTCGCCAAGGAACAGCGCCGCCCCGAGCGTGACCGCCAGCGGCGTCGCTTGCAGGATGGCCGAGGCGGAGGAGATCGGGGTGAGCGCGAGCGCCGTCACGAAGCCTAGAGTGGCGACGAGCTCCCCGAAATTGCGCAGCAGGACAGGCCGGCTGATCAGGTCGCGCGAGAAAAGCCTGTGCCCGCGGGCCAACGCCATCACGCCGAAGACAAGCGCCCCGCCGGCTCCGAGCAGGATCAGCACCAGCCCCACTGACAGGCTGCCGGTGAGGCGTTTGACGAACATGTCCTCGAGCGCGAATCCGGCCATGGCCAGAATCATCAGCGCGCCGCCACGCAGGTTATCCATGCGAGTCCCGGAGATAGATAAGACGCGTAAGCCGTAGCGGGCCTGGGGGACGGGTGCAACAGCACGGACAGGGGGCCGCTGCCGGCCCGCCGGCTTGCGGCATGTGGGCGGCCGCCGGGCTCGCCCGGCCGGGGCGGCGCGGATCAGGCCTTTTTCAACGGCACGCCGTAGAGTTCCAGCCGATGCCCCTTGAGACGGTAGCCCAGCTTGCGCGCGATGCGTTCCTGAAGTTCCTCGATCTCGGGGTCGACGAATTCGATGACCTCCCCCGAATTGAGGTCGATCAGGTGGTCGTGGTGGTCCCGTTCGGCGTCTTCGTACCGTGCCCGGCCGTCCCCGAATTCGAGCTTGTCGATGATGCCCGCTTCCTCGAACAGCTTCACGGTGCGGTAGACCGTGGCGATGGAAATGCGCGGGTCGCGGGCACTTGCGCGGGCGTACAGCTCTTCCACGTCGGGGTGGTCGTCGCTTTCCTCGAGGACACCGGCGATTATCCGGCGCTGGTCGGTCATGCGTAGGCCCTTGGTTTCGCAGCGGTTGATGATGGTGTCGGGCATCGGCCCCTCGTGCAATGGCCGCGGAAGCATCTCAAGCGGGTTTAGAATATTTGCCCGGCCGAGGAAACCCCGCCTTTGGCGTTGAGACACCCGCGCCGCGCCGGCTCAGCCCAGATCGATCCATACCGGCAAATGATCGGAAGCGACCCGTGCCGGGCGCGCGCGATACGCCGCGGTCGCGCGGGCCAGCAGGCCGGGGCTGAGTGCGAAGCGGTCGAGCCGTGCCACCGGGCGGGGTGCGGGAAAGCTGGGCGGGGTGGCGGCGAACCGCATGTCATGCGCCGTCGCCTCGATCGCGGCGCCGTCCCCCCAGTCGTTGAAGTCCCCGGCAAGGACCGTCGGCAGCGCCGGTAGCCGGCCGAGCACGCGAATCACGGTGGCCACCTGTAGCAGCCGGTAGCGGCGCACCAGCCCGAGGTGCAGCCCCACCACGCGAAGCGCGCCGAGCGGCGTGTCGAGATCGGCGAGGATCGCGCCGCGCGGTTCCAGCCCCGGCAGATCCAGATGCAGGGTGCGCGTGGCGCGGACCCCGCCGCGCACCAGCATCGCGTTGCCGTGCCATCCGAGCGAGCCGCCCGGCGCGCCGAAGGGCAGGATCTGCCAGCCCTCGCTTTCGACCATGTCATGGGGCAGGGCGGCGGGCCGGGGGGGCAGGCGCTTGTCCACCTCCTGAAGCACCGCCACCTGCGCCCCCGTCGCGCCCAGCACGTTGAGCGTGCGGTCGGGCCGGCGCCGCAGGTCGAGCCCTACGCATTTCTGAAGGTTGTAGGTTGCAATCCGCAGGTGCGACGCTTTCATATCAGGGATATCAGCATGTAACGCGGGGGATGTCATCCGGTGTTTGCAGATCAGACATGGCTGGCGCGGCTGATCTGGGTGGCGCTTTGCGGCGTGATGATCTGGGCGGTTTTCGAGCTTCGCTGGGAACTCGCCTTCGTCGCGCTGGCCACGCTTTCGCTGTCACTCGCGCCGGTCTTCGTTGCCAAGTGGGCGAACATCCACGTCCCCCCGGGCATGATCGCCGCCCTGGCGATCTTCGTCGGCGGCACGCTTTTCCTGGGTGAGGTCTTCGATTTCTACGAATGGCTGTGGTGGTGGGACATGGCCATGCACGGCACCTCGGCGGTGGGGTTCGGGCTGATCGGCTTCGTGCTGGTTTTCATGATGTTCCAAGGGGACCGGTTCGCCGCGCCGCACGTGGCGGTGGCGTTCTTCGCATTCTGCTTCGCGCTGACGATCGGCACGGTCTGGGAAATGTTCGAATTCGGGATGGACCAGATTTTCGGCATGAACATGCAGAAATCGGGGCTCATGGACACGATGGGCGACCTGATCGTCGACGCGGTGGGCGCGCTTATCGGCGCGGCCACCGGGTTCGGCTATCTCAAGGGGCAGGCGCGCGGAGGTCCGGCCGCTGTTATTGACGAATTTATCCGAAAAAACCCGCGTTTTTTCAAGCGGTTGCGAAAGTAACCCGGCCGGCCCAGCGGGCCCGGCACCCAAGGGCCAAGGCGCGGGCAGCGCCCCGGGCCGGGGTCATGTGCCGCAAAACGTCTGCTTTACCACTTCGGCAGGAGCGGGCGGCTGGCGCAGGTCCGCGGCATCCGGCTGGTCGTCGCAGGGCGATGCAAGCACCCCGACAAGCCGTTCGAACGGGCCGAAATCGCCGGCCACCGCCGCCGCGATCATTTCCTCAACCCGGTGATTGCGGGGGATGACGGCCGGGTTGGCGGCGCGCATCGTGGCACGGGCGGCGTCCTCGTCGGCCAGCCGCGCGCGCCAGTCGGCCGCCCACGTGTCGAAGGCCGCAGGATCGAGGAACTGGTCGCGCGCGTCGCCATCGGCGAGGGCGCGGAACGTGTTGGTGAAATCGGCGCGATTCTCGGCCATGCGGGCCAGCAGCCCGGTGATCAGCGGCTCGTCCTCGGCGCGGGGCTGGTCAAGGCCGATCTTGCGGCCGAAGACCTGCAGCCATTCGGCGGCGATCTTGCCGGGCATGGCGTGAACGGCACGCGTGAACGTTTCGATCGCCGCGTCCTGATCAGGCATGAGCGGAACCAGCGCGGTGGCCAGTTGGGCCATGTTCCACACGATCACGTTGGGCTGGTTGTCATAGGCGTAACGGCCCTGAACGTCGATCGAACTGAATACCGTTTGCGGATGGTAGGCGTCCATGAAGGCGCACGGCCCGTAATCGATCGTTTCACCGGAAAGGGCCGTGTTGTCCGTGTTCATGACGCCGTGGATGAAACCGACGCCCATCCATTGCGCGACCAGCCGGGCCTGTGCGTCGATCACCGCGGTCAACAGGTCGGTCGGTGTTTCCGCCGCGGGGTAGTGCCTGTCGACCGTGTACTCGAAAAGCGCGCGGAGGCTGTCCACGTCCTGCCGTGCGGCGAAGAACTGGAAGGTGCCCACGCGAATGTGACTGTCGGCCACGCGGGTGAGGACCGCGCCGGGCAGCGCGCCCTGTTCGCGGTAAACCCGCTCGCCCGTCGCCACCGCGGCAAGGGCGCGGCTGGTGGGGATGCCGAGCGCGTGCATGGCTTCGCTCACCACGTATTCGCGCAGAACCGGCCCCATCCACGCCCGGCCGTCGCCCATGCGCGAATAGGGGGTCGGGCCGGAGCCCTTGAGCTGAATGTCACGGCGTTTGCCGTTCCCGACCGCCTCGCCCAGGAGGTTGGCACGCCCGTCGCCCAGTTGCGGCGAGAAGCCGCCGAATTGGTGGCCGGCATAGACCTGCGACAGCGGGTCGGCCCCTTCAGGCGGGCGGTTCCCCGAGAATATCTCGGCCATTTCCGCGTCGCTGCCGCGCGTGATGCCCATTTCGGCGGCCAGCGCATCGTTGAACCTGATGAGCCGCGGTGCCTTGACCGGCACGGGCGTCAGCCGGGTGTAGAACTTGGCGGGCAGCCGGGCGTAAGAATTGTCGAAGGGTATCTGAACGGTCATGGCTTCAAGATAGGGCGCATGTCGCGAAACACCAGACCGCCGCGGCACCCGGCGCGTCAGAAACGCCGGCTCATGCGCAGGCCGTCCGGATGGGGCGCGAAGCGCAGGCGGGAACAGAGCCGCTGTGCCGCCTCGTTGTCGCGTGGCACCTCGACATGCAGGACCTGCAACCCCGCGCCGGCCAGCGCCTTGGGCAGGTTCGTCAGCACTTCCGAGCCGATGCCCCGCCCGCGCACGGCTGGACGTATATAGATTTCGTCTACTGCGCCGGTCATGCCGCCGGCGACGATCGACCAGCCGAAACTCAACACGAGGTACCCGATGGGCGCGCGGCCCGGCCCGATGAGATAGATGGCCCCGTGCGGTGAGCCGGCCAACAGCGGTTCCAGTGCCGCACGGCGCGCGTCCTCGGGTTGCGACAGGGCCTGTTCGCCGTGGTGGTCGGCCACGAGCCGCATCAAGCGGTCCAGATCGTCGGGGCGGGCGAGGGTAAGCTGTGTCACAGGCGGGCCAGTCTTTCTGTCAGGAGGCTGAAAAAGCCGTCGGCATCGACATCGCCCATGAAGAGGGCATTCGGCGCGCGGTCGGTCACGCGCCACCAGTCCGCCACCGTCATGCCGACCGTGAGGGGCGAGCCGGTCTCGATCTCGACATTTACGTGCCTGCCGGAAAACAGCCCGGGCCGCAACAGGTAGGCGATGGTGCACGGGTCGTGCAGGGGGGCGCCGTCGGTGCCGTATTTGTCGCGGTCGAAGCGTTCGAAGAAACCGGTCATCGCGGCGACGGCGTGCCCGACGGGCGAGCCGAGCGCGCGGATGGCAGCGTTGCGCGCGGGCGTGACCAGCGCCTTGTGCGTCACGTCGAGGGGCATCACCGTCAGCGGCACGCCCGCGCCAAAGACGATGGCCGCCGCGTCGGCGTCGACATGGATGTTGAACTCCGCCGCGGGGGTGACGTTGCCCACCTCGAAATAGGCGCCGCCCATCATCACGATCTCGGCCACGCGCTCCACGATGTCCGGGGCACGATCAAAAGCCGTGGCGATGTTGGTGAGCGGGCCGATAGGGCAGAGCGTGATCGTGCCCGGCGCCTCGTCGCGCAGGGTGTCGATGATGAAATCCACCGCGTGCCCCTGCGCCATCGGCATCGTGGGCTCGGGCAGGTCGGGGCCGTCGAGCCCCGTGCGGCCGTGCACGTGCTCGGCGGTGACAGGATCGCGGTGCAACGGCCGATCGCAGCCGGCATGGACCGGGATTTCGCGTCGCCCCGCCAGTTCGCAGACGATCCGCGCGTTGCGCGCGGTCAGCGCGAGCGGCACGTTGCCCGCCACACAGGTCAGCCCCAGCAGTTCGATTTCCGCGGGGCTGGCCAGCGCCAGCAGGATCGCCACGGCGTCATCCTGTCCGGGGTCGGTATCGATGATGATCTTGCGTGCTGTCATGGCCGTCCTGTCCGCGCCCTGCGTGCATCCATGACGCCGCCTCGGGGATTTGTCCACCGGCCTGCGCGGCCCATCGGCGCAGGCCTGCCGGTTCCGGACCCCGGCGGCCATATCGCCGCTGGTTCGGCAAGCGCCGATTGCGGCGGGCCGCGAAAAATCGCCACGAATCCGGCCGCTCCGGCGCATTGGTGCTTCCAACCCGGGCGCAGAAGGCTTAGATACGGTTGACGAAAATCCCGGGGCCGCTCAAAACTGGCCCCGACAGAGGGAGAACATGACATGTTGAACAATATCGGCCTTCCGGGCATTCTTCTCATCGCCGTGGTGGTTCTGGTTCTTTTCGGCCGCGGCAAGATATCGTCCCTCATGGGCGAAGTGGGCAAGGGCATCACATCGTTCAAAAAAGGGGTTTCCGAAGGCACCAAGGAGATCGAGGAAGAGGCCGAAGGGGCCACCGACCCGGCCAAGGACGTGACGCCCGACGAAGAAAAAGACAAGGTCTGACGCCTAGATGTTCGACCTTGGCTGGACCGAGCTTCTGGTGGTCGGCATCGTTGCGCTGATCGTCGTGGGGCCCAAGGATTTGCCCGGCATGTTCCAGGCCGTTGGCAAGTTTATGGGCAAGGCGAAACGCATGGCGCGCGAGTTCAGTCAGGCGATGAACGACGCCGCCGCTGACAGCGGTGCCGATGACATCAAGGACACGCTGCGCAAGGCGACGAACCCGATGAGTTCGGCGATGGACGAGGTGAAGAAATCCACCGAAAGTTTCACGTCTCGCACGATGGCCGGCCCCAAGAGCGGGCAGGCCGAGGACCGGGCGGAAGATCCCGAAGCCGAGGCGCCCGCCGACGAGATCGAGGCGCCCGCGGTGGACCATGACGATCCCGCCCCGGCCGGCGGCACGGACGATCGCAAACGGCCCAACGCGGAGCCGACATCGGCGCCGGAAGAGAGCGCTGAGGACAAGGCATGAGCCCGAGCGACGAAATCGAAGAGTCCAGCGCGCCGCTGATCGAGCATCTGGCGGAACTCAGGACACGACTGATACATTCGGTCGCCGCCTTCGTGGTGGGCATGGTAATCTGTTTCACCGTCGCGACGCCGATCTTCAACTTCCTGACCGCACCGCTGTGCGATGTACTGGCAAGCCGCGGGCAGGATTGCGACCTGATCTTCATCAGCCCGCAGGAAGGGTTCTTCGTGGCGATCAAGGTGTCGCTGTTGGGCGGTTTCATCCTTGCCTTCCCCTACATCGCGAACCAGATGTGGCGCTTCGTGGCGCCCGGCCTGTACAAGTCGGAAAAGGGGGCGTTTCTCCCGTTCCTGGTCGCGTCGCCATTCATGTTCTTCCTCGGCGCGGCGTTCGCGTTCTACGTCGTGACGCCGCTTGCCTATGATTTCTTCCTCGGCTTCCAGCAATTCGGCGCCGAGGGGCAGGCAGTGCCCGAGGGCGACCCGCAGAATGCCGCGCCGCTCAGCGTGGTTTTCCAGGGGTCGGCGCAGGAATACCTGAACTTGACGATCAAGTTCATCGTCGCCTTCGGCCTGTGTTTCCAGTTGCCCGTGCTGCTGACGCTGATGGGCAAGGCCGGGCTGGTCAGTGCCGAAGGCCTGAAGACGGTGCGCAAATACGCCATGGTCGGCATCCTCGTGCTGGCCGCACTGGTGACGCCACCGGACGTGATCACGCAGGTGATCCTGTTCGTGGTCGTCTACGGGCTGTACGAGATTTCCATCTTCCTGGTGAAGCGCGTCGAGAAGGAACGTGAGCAGCGCTTGCGCGCAGAAGGGCTGTGGTTTGAGGACGACGATGACGAGGCCGAGGCCGAGGACCCGCTGGCGGCAGAGTTCGATGAGGACGACGATGACGCCGATCAAGGCGACGCCCCGGGTGACGGAGACGAGCGGCGTTGAGCAGGACGCTTGAGCGTGTCGCGGCGGCGCTGGAACGCATGAGCCCGGCGCCGCAGGCCGCCCCCGATTTCGGGGCGGCCGACGCGTTTGTCTGGCACGTGGCGCCCGACCGGCTGCAGCCGGTGCCGCGGGTAAATCGCGTGGACATGTCCCTGCTGGTGGGCATTGACCGGTCACGCGACACGTTGCTGGAAAATACCCGCCATTTCGCGCGTGGCCTGCCGGCCAACAACGCGCTTTTGTGGGGCGCGCGGGGTATGGGCAAGTCTAGCCTTGTGAAAGCCGTCCATGCCGCGGTGCTGGCCGAGGCGGAGGTGCCGCTCAAGATCGTGGAGTTGCAGCGCGAGGACCTGACCAGCGTCGGGCGGTTGCTAACCATCCTGCGCGCGAGCAAGTCGCGGTTCGTGCTGTTCTGCGACGATCTGAGCTTCAGCCATGACGACCAGCACTACAAGTCGCTCAAGGCCGTGCTGGACGGCGGGATCGAGGGGCGGCCCGACAACGTGGTATTCTACGCCACGTCGAACCGGCGCCACCTGATGCCGCGGGACATGATCGAGAACGAGCGAGAAAGCGCCATAAGCCCGAGCGAGGCCACCGAGGAGAAGGTTTCCCTGTCGGATCGGTTCGGGCTGTGGCTGGGGTTCCATCCCTGCGATCAGGATGAATACCTTGCGATGATCCGCGGATATTGCGACGCCTACGGTATCAGCATCGACGCGGACACCCTGCGCGCCGAGGCCATCGAGTGGCAGGCGACCCGTGGCGCGCGGTCGGGCCGCGTGGCGTGGCAGTATTTCACTGACCTCGCCGGGCGGCGGGGCGTTGCCGTCTAAGTAGCCGCTACCCCGACCCCAACAAAGCCAATCGAGCGCGTAGCCGGCCCCGGCCTCATTCGAGATACGGTGTCGGATCGACGCTGTCGAACCCGTCGCGCACCTCGAAATGCAGGGCGGCCGTGCCCTCGGTTCGTATCTTGGCCAGCGTATCGCCGCGCCCGACATTGTCGCCTTTGCTGACGGTCACGTTTCCGATGTTGGAATAGACGGTCAACAGGTCGTCAGGGTGTTTGAGCACGATGATCGGCACGCCGTTGGTGTCCTCGGTGATGGCGGCGACAACACCGTCAGCGGCGGCTTTCACCGGCGTGCCGGGCTCGGCGGCGATATCTATCCCGTCATTGCGCCCCTTCGCGTAGTCGCGGATGATATCACCGCGCACCGGGTAGGCCATGCGCGCGTCCGAGGCGGGGGCGGTCTGGTCTTCGCCCAAATCCGGCGCGGCATCGGTTTCCGGCGCCTCGGCTGCCGGCGCCGTGTCTTCCTCGGGCAGCGGCCGCGTCGAGCTGGGCGGCGGCGGCGTGGGTGAGCCCGAGCCCGGAGGCACGGTTTCGGGGATCTCGGCGGCGTCGAAGGGCCGGGTTTCCTCGCCGGGTTCGGCGATGGGGATTAGCAGGTATTGTCCTTCCCGTACCGTGAAATTCGAATCAAGCCCGTTCCATTCCGCGAGACTGCGGATCGAGACGTCGTAGAGCCGCGCGATGGTAAAGGCCGTTTCCCCGCGTTCGACCTTGTGGCGCACCGGCTCCACCCCGACCTGCGGCTCGGGCTCGGGGGTGGCCGTCTCGGCCGGGTCAGGCTCCGCTGTTTCTGCCGCGTCCGCGTCCGCGTCCGCCTCGTCGATGGCGTTGCCGGCCAGCGTCTGGATGTCCACGCCGGGTGGCTGGAGAGGCCCGCCCTCGGGTTCGCTAACGCGGTCGGGAAGCGCGATGATTTCACCCTCGCGCAACCTGTCATCGGGTTGCAGGCCGTTGAAACGGGCCAGTTCCCGCGCATCGGTCCCGACCCGCTCCGCGAGACTGGACACGCTGTCGTCGCGCCGCGCCACGGCCACTTGGTAGCCCGGATAGGAAATGATGCCGCGCGCATCCGGTTCGGGCCGCTCGGCGGTTGCGTTGCGGGCAGCATCGGCCGTGCTCGGCGCATCGCCGAAAAGGCCGCGCATGTCCATGTCGATCGGGCGGTCGCAGGCGCTGAGCGCCAGGATCGCGCAGCCTGTCAGCAACGGCATGGCGGTGCGGAAGGGGAGGGGCATCTCGATCAGGTCCTCATTCGGGCGACCCCTTGTTGGCCGGGGCCTTTCGGTTTCACTCGTGTCGATACATGCGTCACGCGTCGCGCCCCAGACCTTCGACAAGGGGTACGAAGCGCACCGGGCGGAGTTCGTCGTAATCGAGGCCCGACTCGGTGCGCGTGACGCGTATCAGGCTTTGCACTGTATCCGACTGCCCCACCGGCAGGACCATGATACCGCCGATACGAAGCTGAGCCAAGAGCGGGCCGGGCGGGTCCTCGGCCGCGGCCGTGACGAGGATGCGGTCGAACGGCGCCTGATCGGGCAGGCCGAAGCTGCCGTCGGCGGACAGCGCGGTGATGTTGGTCAGGTCGAGCGCGCGGAAAGTCTCGGTCGCGTCGCGGACCAGTCGCCTGTGCCGGTCCACCGTGTAGACGCGGCGGGCAAGCTGGCTGAGGATCGCCGCCTGATAGCCCGAGCCTGTGCCGACCTCGAGCACCTTGTCGCGGGGCGTGACCTTCAGCGCCTGCGTCATCAGCCCGACGACCGAGGGCTGGCTGATGGTCTGGCCGCAGGCGATGGGCAGGGGCATGTCCTCGTAGGCGCGTTCGGCGAAATAGCCCTTTATGAACTGGGCGCGGTCAACCTTTTCCATCGCGGTCAGCACGCGCTTGTCCGTCACCCCCTTGGAGCGCAGCGCGAAGAGGAATTGCATCTTGCGTTCCGCGATATCGCCGGCGTGGTCCGTCATTCGATGGCTTTCAGCGCCTCCAGCGCATCATGCGCGGTCAGGTCCGCGCGCATCGGCGTGACCGAGATGTAGCCGTTGAGGTTCCAGTCCGCGTCTGACCCCGGGCTGGTGGGCTGCTGCTGCGGCGCGCCGGTCACCCAGAGGAAACGCCGGCCGGAGGGAGAGGTCGTGGGCTGCACCCCGAAGCCCATGTCGCGGCGGAAGCCCTGTCGTGCCGCCCGCAGCCCCTTGACCGCGTCGGCGGCCACCGGGGGGAAATTGATGTTGTAGAAGATGCCGTAATCGTCCTGCGTCCAGACACCCTTGTCCAGCAGGGTACGCAGGGTCTGCATCCCGTGGGCGCGGGCGGCGTCGAACTTGTCGTCGAGGTCGCGGTTCTCGGGGCCGTAATACTGGCTGAGCGCCACGGCCGGCAGCCCCTGAAGCGCGGCCTCCATCGCGCCGCCCACCGTGCCGGAATAGACCGCGTTCTCGGCCGAGTTGTTGCCGCGGTTGACCCCGGAAAGAACGAGGTCGGGGCGCGCGTCCTTCATCACGTCGTGCAACGCGGCCAGCACGCAATCCGCGGGCGAGCCTTGCGCGGCGAAACGCCGGTCGTCCATCTGGCTGATCATCATCGGCGTCGTGAACGAGATGCAGTGACTGACGCCCGATTGTTCGAAGGCCGGCGCCACCGTCCAGACCTCGCCCTGTGGCCCGGCAAGGCCGGACGCGATTTCGTGAAGCACCTCAAGCCCTGGGGCGTTGATACCGTCGTCATTGGTGATGAGAATGCGCAATTTTCCGCCTCCGGGCCTGCTCTGACGCCTGTGTAGCCGCGCGCCGCGCGCGGGGCAAGCGTTGTACGCGTGCGCCGTGGACCCGGCCGTGATGCGCATCGGGCATGCGCGGCAGGCAGGGGCGCGCCGTCGCGCGCGTAGACGGCCGGGCCCGGGACCAAGGCGTCAGAGCTGGGCAAGAATCCGGCTTGCTTCCTCCCGCGGGTCTGCCAGCGGCGCGCGATCCTCACCCGGAAAAAAGCGGGCGCGGGTGGCGGTCGGCATCGGGGCAGGGGTCAGGACGTGGATAACTGGCCCGGTACGCGCGGTTTCGGCCTGCCAGCTGCGCGCCAGCGCGATCTGCGCTGCCTTTGTGGCGCCGTACGCCCCGAAGAATTTCTCGCCCGCCTTCGGGTCGTCGAAGAAAAGCGCGGTACTTTCCGCGGTGAGAAGCGGCGCGGCGAACGCGATCAATCGACCGGCCGCCGTCACGTTGATCTCCAGCGATTTGGTCCAGTCCTTGGCGTCGATATGATCTGCCGGGGAAAGCGGCGCCGCGTGGATGGCGGTGTGCGCCCACAGGTCGATCCGGCCCCAGCGATCATGTATGGATCTGCAAAGCTGGGCCATCGCACCCGGGTCGGTCACGTCCATAGGCGCGAGCGTCGCGGTGCCGCCGGCCGCGCGGATGTCGTCGTCAAGCGCCTCGAGGGCGCCGGTGGTGCGGGCCACCGCAACCACGTGATGGCTGGGCGCGAGCGCCACCCCCAAGGCCGCGCCCAGCCCGCGCGACGCGCCGGTGACGAGCGCGATCCGAGGGGCGGGTTCAAGAGGTCTGTTGTCGGTCATGAGCAGTCAAATCCCACCGGATGCGGGTTAAATCAAGGGCATTCGCTTGACTTTCGCGGCGTTGCGGCGAAAAACGGGTGGACAGACGGATAAACAGAAAGGATGCGGAGACGATGCGCGACACAGTTCTTGCCAAGGCCGTGATCGGCCATGAGACCCTGATGCACAAGGCGGCCCTTGTCATCGGCGGCTCGTTTTTCATTGCGCTGGCGGCGCAGGTCAGCGTGCCGATGTTCCCGGTCCCGATGACGTTGCAGACGCTGGCGATCCTGATCGTGGGGCTGACTTTCGGGTCCCGGCTCGGGGCTGTCACGCTGATGGCCTATCTGGCCGAGGGGGCCATGGGCCTGCCGGTTTTCGCCAACGGCGCCAACGGTGTCGCGCTGATGGGGCCGACCGCCGGCTTCCTGTTCGGCTTCGTGGCGATGGCAGGGCTCGCCGGTCTTGCCGCCGAGCGGGGCCTGGCGCGCGGCGTGGTTTCCACGGCACTCTGCGCCCTGTTGATTTCCGCCGCGCTGTACCTGCCGGGCATCGCGTGGCTGTCCACTTTCACCGGGGTGGAAAAGGCCGTGCAACTGGGCGCGCTGCCCTTCCTGCTGGGCGACGTGGTCAAGGCCGTCATCGCGGCGATGGTCGTCTGGGGCGGCTGGAAAGTGATCGCGGCGCGCCGCGGCTGAGCCGGATCAACCAGAACCGACCGACCCTTGCGCCGTCCCATCGGGGGCGGCGTTTGCGTTTGGCGGGGGATGGATTGGCGGCGCGGAACCCGGCGCGTGTCAGCCGGTCGTGCTGCCTGCCGCCTTGGGGGCGGTGTCGGCTGAATGGCTTTCATGCAAGCGCGACAACGCGTTTTCACAATGGCCTAGCTCCAACCATTGGCATCCCTTGCAAAGATCTGACAGCGCGCCGGGAGGCACGTGCCTGACGATGCGCGCCTGTGCCTCGCCCCAGCTCAGTTGCGCCCCGACGAACAGGCCAAGGGCCCGGGCATGGCGCGCGTCCAGCCTGTCGATCTTGCGCTGGCTTTCGCACAGAATACCGCGTCGCTTGGGGCAGGGCGCGCAGATATCATCGGTTGCGCCGACGACCTCGATCACGGTGTCGTCCCCGCCCGGCGCCCGCAGGGTCCCGTCGACGATACGCGCCATGTTGGCCGTGAACCCGGACGAATAGCCCTCGCCCGCGAACCCGAGGCTGCACAGGAAATGATGCGGGCGATATCGAAGCGGTGCGGATGTCATCCTGCAGGCGGGCCGGATGGCGCGGCGATCATTCGGCCGCCTTCAGTTGGAAGCCCTTCTCGATCTGGTCGGAGGGCGTCACCGGGTAATCGCCCGAGAAGCAGGCATCACAATATTGCGGGCAATTCGTGTCGCGCCCCTGCGTTTCCCCGACCGCCCGGTAGAGACCGTCCAGCGAGATGAACTTGAGGCTGTCCACGGCAAGATGGTCGCGCATCTCGTCCTCGCTCATGGTGGCGGCCAGCAGCTTCTCGCGATTCGGGGTGTCCACGCCGTAAAAACAGGGCCATGCCGTCGGCGGGCTGGCGATGCGGAAGTGCACCTCGCTGGCGCCGGCATCAAGGATCATTTCCTTGATCTTGCGGCTCGTCGTGCCGCGAACCACGCTGTCATCAACGAGGATCACGCGCTTGCCCTCGATGAGGGCGCGGTTGACGTTGAGTTTGAGCCGCACACCCATGTTGCGGATCTGCTCGGTCGGTTCGATGAAGGTGCGGCCCATGTACTGGTTGCGCACGATCCCCATGCCGTAAGGAATGCCGGATTCATGCGCATACCCGATCGCGGCGGGCGTGCCGCTGTCGGGGACGGGACAGACGAGATCGGCCTCGACAGGGGCCTCGCGTGCCAGTTCAACGCCGATCTGGCGGCGCGTCTCGTAAACCGATTGGCCCCCGATGATACTGTCGGGCCGCGAGAAATAGACATGTTCGAAGATGCAGAACCGCGATTTCTGGCGGCGGAAGGGAAAGTGGCTTTCGACGCCGGCATCGGAAATCACGACCATTTCGCCCGGTTCGACCTCGCGCACGAACTTTGCCCCGATGATGTCGAGCGCGCAGGTTTCCGAGCTCAGCACCCAACCGTCCGCGACCTGCCCGAGCACGAGCGGGCGCACGCCGAGCGGATCACGAACACCGATCAGCTTGGTCCGGGTCATGGCCACTACGCTGAAAGCGCCCTCGACGCGGCGCAGCGCGTCCTCCATCCGTTCGGGGATGTTGCGCTGCAAGGACCGCGCCATCAGGTGAATGATGCACTCGCTGTCGGAATTGGACTGGAAGATCGAGCCACGCTCGATAAGCTCGCGGCGCAGGGCGTCCGCATTGGTGAGGTTTCCGTTATGGGCAATGGCCGCGCCGCCCATCGAGAACTCGCCGAAGAACGGCTGCACGTCGCGGATCACCGGGGCCTTGCCGCCGGCCGTCGAATACCGGACATGGCCTATGGCAAGCGGGCCGGGCAGGGTTTCCATCAGGCTCTGGCGGGTGAAGTTGTCGCGCACGTAGCCGAACCGCCGGGCGGAATTGAACCCGTGGTCGGGGTGATGCGCGACGATACCGCCGGCTTCTTGCCCGCGGTGCTGCAGTGCGTGCAGGCCGAGGGCCACGAAATTGGCGGCATCGGTGACGCCGATCACGCCGAATACGCCGCACTCCTCACGTAGCTTGTCATCGTCGAAGGGGTGGGCGGGGGGCATCTGGTTGGACAAGGGGGCAGCTCCGAATCCCGTTATCGCCTGCGATCTACATAAGGGCTCAGTCGCGACATGTCACGAAACTATCACAAGAAAAGTCGCGGTTCCTGTCCCCGGACGCCAGGTCAGAAGCGCGAAAGGACCGCGCCCGCCGCGACAAGGACCGCCGCGAGGAGCCGCGACGGCGAGACGTCCCGCGGGGTCAGCCCGAAAGCGCCGAAATGGTCGATCAGGGTCGCGGCCACGATCTGGCCCATGATCAGAAGCGTGGTTGTCGTGAGAACCCCGATGATCGGCACTGCGTAAAGCGATGCCCACACGAAGAACGCGCCGCATGCGCCCCCCAACAGCATCCACGCGGGCACGCCGCCCAGACGCGACAGCAGCCCGGCGCCGTCACCGGATAGCGCGGTGGCGAGGGCCAGAAGGGTGAACCCGACTGCGAAAGACACCGTCGCGGCCGCCAGTGAACTGTCTATTGAACGGCCGAGCGCCGCGTTGAACGGCGCCTGCGCGGCAACCACCGCCCCCGCGACCGCCACGAGGATCATGGCCAGAAGCGGGGAGCCGGTCATGCCCGGCCCCTGTCAGCCATTGGTGTCACATGCGCCCACGAGGTTTTCGTATTGCCGCGTTATCCATCCGAGGGCCT
The DNA here is from genome assembly GCF_047086965.1 of Roseovarius halophilus (ex Wu et al. 2025). Lineage (NCBI taxonomy): Bacteria > Pseudomonadati > Pseudomonadota > Alphaproteobacteria > Rhodobacterales > Roseobacteraceae > Roseovarius > Roseovarius halophilus (ex Wu et al. 2025). Next base: position 17,931 of record NZ_JBKOTX010000095.1, read on the forward strand.
GTTCGGGGTTCCCGTCCTCGACCGAGGTCGTCAGATGGGCGAAGACGCGTGCCGAGCGGCTGTCGTCGATGATCTGGATATCCTGGCCGGTGACGACGGTTTCGTAGACGAAATAGGCAATCGCGACCAGCAGCACGCCACGCGCGACCCCGAAGAGGAAGCCCAGCCCCTGGTCGATCCCGCCGATGGCCGACCGCTGCACCAGCGACGAAAAGAGCGGCGTGATCACGGAGGCCACGATCAGCGCGACGGCGAAGACGATCGTGAAGGCCCCGATCATCGACAATTCGCAACTGTCTGCGATGAAATCCCCCACGACGGGGATCTCCGTTACCAGCGGTTCGACCTGCGGGGCAAAGATGAAGGCGACGGCCCCGGCCACGATCCAGCCCGCGATCGCCAGCGCCTCGCGCACGAACCCGCGTGAATACGCCAGCAGGGCCGACAGCACGATCACCAGTGCCACGACACCGTCGATGATGGTGAAACCTTCCATGTGCCCGTTCCCGTCCTCTGCCGCGCCTAGCCGGCGCCGAAAATGTCACCCACGAATGCGGTAAGGTCCTCAACGCGGGTCAGGTCGAGGCCGCCGGTCACGCCCGGCTTGCCGCCGGACGGAACGATTGCGGATGTGAAACCAAGTTTTCGGGCCTCTTTCAACCTGTTTTCCGTCTGGCCGACGCCGCGCAGTGCGCCCGACAGGCTGATTTCGCCGAAAACGACCGTGTCGGCGTGAAGGGCTGTATCCTCGCGCGCGGACAACAGCGCCGCGGCCACGGCAAGATCGGCCGCGGGCTCCGAGATGCGCAGCCCGCCCGCCACGTTCAGGTAGACGTCGAGCCCCGCGAACGGGATGCCGCAGCGGGCCTCGAGTACGGCGAGGATCATGGCCAGCCGGCTCCCGTCCCAGCCGACCACGGCGCGGCGCGGCTGCGCCTGCGGGGTGGGCGCCACGAGCGCCTGGAACTCCACCAGGACGGGCCGTGTGCCCTCGATCCCGGCAAAGACGGCCGCGCCGGGGCTCGGGTTGCCGCGCCCGGAAAGAAACAGCTCGGACGGGTTCGCGACCTCGGCCAAACCGCCGCCCGTCATCTCGAAGACGCCGATCTCGTCGGCGGGGCCGAACCTGTTCTTGACGCTCCGCAGGATCCGGAACTGGTGGCCGCGTTCACCTTCGAAATAGAGCACGGTGTCGACCATGTGCTCGACCACGCGGGGGCCGGCGATCTGGCCTTCCTTGGTGACATGGCCCACCATGATCACGCTGGCGCCGCTGCGCTTGGCAAAGCTGGTGAGTTCGTGCGCCGCCGCGCGTACCTGTGCGACGCTGCCCGGCGCGCTTTCGACCGTGTCCGACCAAACGGTCTGGATCGAGTCGATGACAACGAGATCCGGCGCTTCGGCCTCGAGCGTCGTGAGGATGTCGCGCAGGTTGGTGGCGGCTGCAAGTTTCACGGGCGCGGCCGCCAGATCCAGCCGACGGGCGCGCAGGCGCACCTGCGCGGCGGCCTCCTCGCCCGAGACGTAGACGGTGTGCAGCCCGCCTTGGGCGAAACGCGCCGCGGCCTGCAACAGCAGGGTCGATTTGCCGATGCCGGGGTCGCCGCCGACCAGCACCGCGCTCGCCCCGACAAGGCCGCCGCCCAGCACCCGGTCGAGCTCGGCGAGTCCCGAGCCGCTCCGCGGTGGCGGCGTCTCGTCCGCTTCGAGGTCGGCAAGGGGAACGGGCGTGCCGCGATGCGCGCCGAGCGTCCTTGACGCGGGGCCGGCGGACAGCGGCGTTTCCTCGGCGATGCTGTTCCATTCGCCGCAAGCATCGCACCGGCCGGACCACTTGGAGTAGGTGGCGCCGCAGGCCGCGCAACGGTAGGATCTGGGTGATTTCGCCATACCGCGCTCTTGCCTCATGGGCGGGGCGCGGTCAAACGGTATCGCGGCGGGCGTGACCGTGGCCGTCGGTCAGCAGGCCGATCACGAGAGAGGCGACGACACAGCCGGTGAACAGGTACAGCCCCCATGCCGTCTCGATCCGGCCCACGCCGATATCCTTCGCCAGCGCGATGTAGAGCGCGATTAGAAAAATGTCCGCCATCGCGAGGCGCCCCATGAAATGCAGCGCCGGCATTGCCTTGGCATCCATCACGCGGAAATGCACCAGAGCCAGCCCGATTGTCTTGAGCATCGGCGCGAAGAGGGCGAAGAACGTAACGGCAAGCGCGAGGAGGACATCCGACGCCCAGAGACTTTGAATCCCGGTGATGACGGAAATCTCGCTCAGCCCGAACAGGGGCAGCAGCCCGGTGCGCATCAGCGGTGCGAACCAAGCGACCGGAAACAGCAGGAGGAGTGCGAGATTTGCGTATCTGAGCATGGAAATACCGCAAGTTTGACACCATGTCAGTACCCATGCGGGCCGGTCGAGACAAGCCGGGTCACGCCGCGCCGGTTGATCGCCGTTTCGGATGGATGGCATCCGTGGTACCCGTCGTACCGTAATCCGGTGGCCCCCGGTAAAACCGGGTGATGTTTCGACATCATGACGCGGACACGCTTTAACGCAGGCAGGAGATGCAGGTGGAAAAGGGGGGCGATTCAAGGTTGAAACAGCATCCCGCTTGTCCGTTGCACCCATGGTGGGTGGCGGCGGATCTTTCCTGATCTCAGTCGGTCAATCGGGTCCAGGTGCAATTTATGTTCACCTTCGGATCGCGCGGCTTTGTGCCTTGGCTCAGGTTTTCAATCCCACGGGGTGATGGTGTGATCCTTTCGTAGGAATGGACGGCAGCACTATGGCACAAGCTCGTCACGTCAGCGCCACGACCAAGCACGCCGTCAGAGCCCCAAGACGGCCGTGCCCCACGGTATGGCGTAGCAGGATGGGCGCGGAGCCCCCGGCGTAGCGCAGCGCGCGGCCGGGATGGCGGCCACCGCGTTTATTCGTAGTCCGAGGTTGTTCAAAGACCGACGACGACGAAGGAGAGCACGCTACCGAGCGCGAGGCATGGATCGCCACGGGGTCGAGACCCATGCCGAGCGATCAACCTTCCCGAGGCGATCGGCAAGAGCGATGGTAAGACGTGACCGTGGCCGCAGATGCGGCCGCGTAAGCGCGTCGAACGATTTCCTGCGCGAGCTGATCCAGCATGCCGCGCAAAGGCTGATGGAATTCGACCGTGAAGCGATCGGTCTGAGGTGCCCCTAGTTTCCTAGACACCTGCCTCGTTCAGTTTCTGCTGTCTGGTCTCATAGTCAACGGGCGACAGCATGCCGTTGCTCGTGTGCTTGCG
>NZ_JBKOTX010000096.1:0-20726 GCF_047086965.1 Roseovarius halophilus (ex Wu et al. 2025)
GGGCCGGGGCCGGGCGCTGCGCGCGGTGTTCTGGACGCTGGCGCTGCTGGGGCTGGCGGCGCTCTGGCTGCTGGCCGTCTTGCTGATCCGGCTGGGCGTCGCGCCGGTGCCCGTGCTGGGGATCATCGTGATCGCGCTGCTCCCCAGCGGCATGGCGCTGGCCCTGCGCGACGGGGGGCGCTGAGATGGCTCAGAACCCCCGGGCCGCGTCGATCTCCTGTTGCCGCAGCGGCATCTTGTCGATCGTGCGCGTGATCTCGCGGCCGCCCCAGGGGGTGGGCTTGCGCAGCTCGATTTCGCCGTCCTTGCCCATGATGACCAGCATGAAGCCGCGCGGGCGCAGGCGTTTGCGCAACTCGGTCATGGGTTCGGTATCCGTATCGGTGATGACAACCACATCACGTTCGGCAAGAGACTCCGAGCGGTCGTTCAGAAAATCCAGCTGTTGGCGAAAGTTCGGGTCATTGGAGTTGTCGGCAAAGAGAACGATGGGGCGCGCGATCCAGATAAAGTCTTTCACGTCCACCTCGGTGGCGGAAAAGACCGTGCTGGGGTCGTCCTGCCATATCTCGACAGCGGATCGGTCGCTATCGTCCTGGGCAGCTGCGGCCCCGGCCATGAGGCCTGCGATCACAAGGGCGATGAGTCTGAACATGGGATCTCCTTCTGGTATCGATATAGACTTTCCGGTGGGGAAATCGAAGGCCATGCGCGCGGCTGGCCGTAACAATTTTGCCAGTCCGCCATGCGCCCCGGCTCGCCCACGGCGCGTGGTCCGGGCCGACGCGCCGCGGTGGGGCGGGTTCACCACATGGCAAACGGACTTTGCGCGGCCGCCCGGTGCCAACCGGTACGGCACCGCAAACCCGCGGAAGGCGCGCGCCCGAAACGACGGACAGGCCGGGCCAGCCCGGCAAGAGGAATCTGCGCGTGGTGCCGGGCAATGGCCCCACGCCCAACGGAGGACTGAAAGATGGGATCGAAAAAGGAGTGGGCTGACCGCGCCGAGAAGGAATTGCGCGGCCGCCCGCTGGACGACCTGACCTGGAAGACGCTGGAGGGCATCGAGGTCCAGCCGCTCTATACCGAGGAAGACACGAGCGGCTTGCCGCATATGGGGGCCTTGCCGGGCGAGGAACCCTTCACCCGTGGCGTCCGCTCCACCATGTATGCGGGCCGCCCCTGGACGATCCGGCAATATGCCGGCTTCTCGACCGCCGAGGAGTCCAACGCCTTCTACCGCAAGAACCTGGCCGCCGGGCAGCAGGGCGTTTCCGTGGCCTTCGACCTGGCCACCCACCGCGGCTATGACAGTGACCACCCCCGGGTCGAGGGGGACGTGGGCAAGGCCGGCGTGGCCATCGACAGCGTCGAGGACATGAAGGTGCTGTTCGACGGCATCCCGCTGGACAAGGTCAGTGTCTCCATGACCATGAACGGCGCGGTGATCCCGGTGCTGGCCAGTTTCATCGTCGCGGGCGAGGAGCAGGGCCATGACAAGTCGGCGCTGGCCGGGACCATCCAGAACGACATCCTCAAGGAGTTCATGGTCCGCAACACCTATATCTACCCGCCAGACCCCAGCATGCGGATCGTCAGCGACATCATCGAGTATACCAGCGCCGAGATGCCGCGCTTCAACTCGATCTCGATCTCCGGCTACCACATGCAGGAGGCCGGGGCGAACCTGGTGCAGGAGCTGGCCTTCACCCTCGCCGACGGGCGCGAATACGTCCGCGCCGCCGTCGCGGCCGGCATGGACGTGGACAAGTTCGCGCCGCGGCTGTCCTTCTTCTTTGCCATCGGCATGAACTTCTTCATGGAGGCCGCGAAACTGCGCGCCGCGCGCACGCTCTGGCACCGTATCATGACCGAGCTGGGCGCCGAGGCCGAGAAATCCAAGATGCTGCGCACCCATTGCCAGACCAGCGGCGTTTCGCTGCAGGAACAGGACCCCTACAACAACGTCGTGCGCACCGCCTATGAGGCCATGAGCGCGGTTCTGGGCGGCACCCAGTCGCTGCACACCAACGCGCTGGACGAGGCCATCGCGCTGCCCACGGAATTCAGCGCCCGGATCGCGCGCAACACACAGCTGATTCTGCAGGAGGAAACCGGCGTGACCAATGTGGTCGACCCGCTGGCGGGCTCTTACTACGTGGAAAAGCTGACCCACGACCTGGCCGAACAGGCCTGGGCGCTCATGGAAGAGGTCGAGGAAATGGGCGGCATGACCCGCGCCGTGGCCAGCGGCATGCCCAAGCTGCGCATCGAGGAAACCGCCGCTACCCGCCAGGCCATGATCGACCGGGGCGAGGAGGTCATCGTCGGGGTCAACAAGTATCGCAAGGACCACGAGGACCCGATCGACATCCGCGACGTGGACAATGCCCGCGTGCGCGACTCGCAGGTCGCCGCGTTGCACCGCATCCGCGACAGCCGCGACCAGGCGGCCTGCGACGCCGCGCTGGATGAGGTGACCCGCCGCGCGCGGGAGGGGGGCAACCTGCTGGCCGCGGCGGTGGAAGCCGCGCGCGCCCGCGCAACCGTCGGAGAGATCAGCATGGCCATGGAAAAGGAATTCGGGCGCCATCGCGCCGAGGTGAAGACGCTCGCCGGGGTCTACGGCGCCGCCTACGAGGGCGATGCGGATTTCGCCGCCATCCAGGAGGCGGTCGATGCCTTTGCCACCGAGGAGGGCCGCCGCCCGCGCATGCTGGTGGTCAAGATGGGCCAGGACGGCCACGACCGCGGCGCCAAGGTCATCGCCACGGCCTTTGCCGACATCGGCTTCGACGTGGATGTGGGCCCGCTGTTCCAGACCCCCGAAGAGGCCGCGCAGGATGCGGTGGACAACGATGTTCATGTCATCGGCATTTCGTCCCAGGCGGCCGGTCACAAGACCCTGGCGCCCAAGTTGATCGAGGCGCTCAGGGCCAATGACGCCGGAGACATCATCGTGATCTGCGGCGGGGTGATCCCGCAGCAGGACTACGAGTTCCTGACCAGGGCAGGGGTCAAGGCGATCTTCGGGCCGGGCACCAACATCCCCGAGGCGGCCAAGGATATCCTGCGGCTGATCCGCGAGGCCCGGGGCTAGAGGGCCGGGGCGGCCCCGCCGGCTGTCGCCGAGCGTGCCCGCCCGGCCCGTTGCCCTTTTCCCCTCAAGCAGCCAGTGTGGGGACAGGGAGGACCACACCATGCAGCTTGACCATCTTGCCATATGTGCCGCCGACCTTGAGACGGGCGTGGCCTGGGCCGAGGAGCGCCTGGGTGTGGCCTTCGGGCCGGCCGGGCGGCACGCGCGCTTTGGCACGCACAACCGGCTGTTGGGGCTGGGTGAGGGGCTTTACCTTGAGGTGATCGCGCCAGAGTCTGGGGCCACTGTCGCGGGGCCGCGCTGGTTCGGGCTGGATGCGCCGCCCCCGACCCCCTGCCTGGGCAACTGGATCTGCCGGGTGCCGGACATTGACGCGGCGCTGGCTGATCTGCCCGAGTGCGGCGAGGCGGTGGACCTTGCCCGCGACGCCCTGCTCTGGCGCATCTCGGTGCCCGAGGATGGCAGCCTGCCGATGGGCGGCGCGCTGCCCACCCTGCTGCAATGGCAGGTCGACACGCCACCGGGCGAGAGCCTGCCCCCGAGTGGCCTGCGGTTCCTGGGGCTGGAGGTGACGCATCCGCAGGCCACGGCCCTGGCGGCGCGGGTTCAGGTGCCGGGTGTGACATATCGGGCGGGCGACGGGCCGGGCCTGTCCGCCCGGTTCGACACGCCGCGCGGCGTGGTCGTGCTGTGACCCCGCGCCCGGCCCGTGCCGGGGATGCCCCCGCCATCGCCGCGATCTGGAACCACCATATCCGCAACAGCGCGGCCACCTTCAACGCGCAGGAAAAGACCGAGGCCGAGGTGGCCGCGGCCATCGCCACAAATCCCTGTTTTCTCGTGATCGAGGCGGACGGTGCCATCGCCGGTTTCGCCACCTATGTCCAGTTTCGCGGCGGCGTGGGCTATCGCCACACGATGGAACATACCGTGCAGCTTGCGTCGGGGCAGTCCGGGCGTGGGCTGGGCCGGGCCCTCGTGACCGCGCTGGAGGACCACACCCGCCTTGGGGCGGTGCATTCCCTCATCGCCGGGGTCAGCGGGGAAAACCCCGCGGGGATCGCCTTCCACCGCGCGCTGGGCTACACCGAGGTGGGTCGCCTGCCCGAGGTCGGCCACAAGTTCGGCCGCTGGATGGAGCTTGTCCTGATGCAAAAACGGCTCTGACATTCCGGCCCGTGGCGGCTATGCTGCGCCCATGTCGATCTGGAGCCGCATATCCGATGCCATCGCCGCCCTGCGCAAGGGCGACAGCCTGTCCGAGGTTTTCGGAAGACTGCGCGCGCCGCCCGAACGCACGGTGGCCTTCGCAATCGCCGTGATTGCGCTGGGGGCCAAGATGGCCAAGGCAGACGGACAGGTGACCCGCAACGAGGTGGCGGCTTTCCGCGAGGTCTTTCACATCCCCGCGCGCGAGGAAAAGAACGCCGCACGGCTGTTCAACCTCGCCCGTCAGGACGTTGCCGGCTTCGAGGACTACGCCGGCAAGATCCGCAGGATGTACGGCGACGACCAGTCGGCACCCCTGTGCGAACTGCTGGAGGGATTGTTCCACATCGCTGTGGCCGACGGGGAATATCACCCGCGCGAGGATGATTTCCTGGCCCGGGTGGCCGAGATATTCGGCCTGGAGGAGCGCCGCTTCAAGGCCGTCCGCGCGCAGTTCGTGCCGCAGGCGGAGCGCGACCCCTACGAGGTGCTGGGCGTCGATCCGCAGACGCCGCTCGACGAGATTCGCAAGCAGTGGCGGCGGCTAGTGCGTGACACGCACCCCGACGCCATGATGTCGCGCGGCGTGCCCGAAGAGGCGGTGAAACTGGCCGAGAAACGCATGATCGCGATCAACCAGGCCTGGGATGAAATATCCCGGCAGGGCTGATCACCTTGCAGCGGGCCTGGCCATTGGCACTCGGGTCCGGGGGGCCTATTTTGGCGGCATGAAACGGATTGTCCTTGCCGGCTTCATCGCCCTGGCCCCGCTGACCGCGGCCGCGCAACCCGACACCGACCCGTCCGACCAGCCCGGTCCGGACGAGATCGGCGAGGGGTTTTCGCTGATGGAGGAGGGCGCGCAGATGATGATGCGCGGCCTTCTGCGCGAGATGGACCCGGCGATGGAGGATGTCGCGGGCATGGCGCGCAGGATCGGCCCGGCGCTCGACATGCTGGCCAGCGAGATGGGCCCGGCGCTGATCGCGCTCATGGGCAAGCTGGACGCCGCGCGCCACTACACTGCCCCCGAGGTGCTGCCCAACGGCGATATCATCATTCGCCGCCGCGAGGATGCGCCGCCCTATGACCCCGACAGCCCAATGTATGAACCGGGGGCCGAGATCGAGCTTTAGCCGCGTCGCGCGCCCTTGACCCGCACGGAATGGGCCACGTCGAGGGACTGGGCAAGGGACTTCAGGCGCGACTCGGCGACCTCGCCGAAGAGGGGGCCGGCCTGCGGGTGCAGCACCAGTTCCAGCGTCTTGCCCTTGGGCGAGAGTCGCAGCGTTCCGGGCGGGTCGCTGGCATCCTTGAGCCAGAGCATCGCCCCGAGCCGCATGGCCTTGCCCAGCACCTCGGCGTCGCGCCGGTCGCGGTCCTCGAGCAACCCGTAGAGCGGTTCAAACCGCGAGCCCTCGCGCTTGTTGGAATAGCGGTGCAACAGCGCCAGGCCCAGAAAGACCCGTTCGGAATGCTTCAGCCCGCCCAGGTTGGCGCGGGTGGCATTGTCGAAGACGACCTCGTGGCGATAATCGGGGTGGGCGCGCCAGCTGACGTCATGCAGCAGGGTGGCAGCCTTGATCAGGCGCTTTTTCTGCCAGCCGCAGCGCGGAAACAGCGGCATGACGAAATCGAAAAGCGTATTGCCGTAGCCGGGCAGGCGGGCGTCCTTGGCCTCGGCAAAGCGGCAGGCCTCTATCAGCGGGTCACGCTCGCGCAGTTCCTGCGGCATCTGTTCATAGAGCATCCCCTCGCGGATCCCGTAAGAGGAGACGGCGATGTCCTTGGGCCGGAACCGGGCCACGACCTCGCGCAGAACGTGGATGGCCAGGGGGACAAGCTCCATCCGGCGGGCGGAGATGCCGCAGCGCGCGCGCAACTTGTCGAGATCGCTGTCCTCGATGTATTGCAACGTCTTCGAGACCCGGCGCGGGGTCATGCGGTATTCGTGCAGCACGGTCAGCGGATAGCCGCGGCGTTCCATGTCGATACGCGCGATGGCCCGCCAGGACCCGCCGACCAGGAACAGGCGCTGGCCGGTCTGTTCGCCCATGTCCTGGAACAGCGACTTGACGGTGTCCCGGATGAAGGCGCGGCGGCCCTTCTTGCCGCCCTTGACCTCTTGCAGCTTCAGCGGCCCCAGTGGCGAGGTCACGCGGTGGCCGACCTGACCGTCCTGCAGATCGGCCAGTTCCATCGAAGAACCGCCGATATCGCAGACCAGCCCGTAAGAGCCGGGCCAGCCCAGAAGCACGCCCTGGGCCGACAGGCGCGCCTCTTCCTGCCCGTCGATGACCCAGAGCTTCAGGCCGGTCTCGCGTTCGACCTCGGCCTGGAAGGCGGGGCCGTCGCTGGCGTCGCGCACCGCCGCCGTGGCAACGGCCGTCAGCGGCGAGATGCCCAGCCCGTCGGCCAGGGCCACGAACCGCAGCAGCGCGGCCTTGGCGCGCGCGCGCCCCTCGGGGTTGAGGTGGCCGGTGCGCGACATGCCCGCGCCCAAGCCGGCCATGATCTTTTCGTTGTAGAAATAGGCGGGGCTGCGCGCGGCGCCGTCGAAGACAACCAGCCGGACCGAGTTCGAGCCCACGTCGATGACGCCCACCCGGGACAGGGCCCGCGCCTTGGGATCGTCGAAGAGCGGCCGGCCGAAGGGGCCGTGATCACCCGGCGTCGCGCCGGGCGCATTGTCCGATGTGCCGTCCATGGGCCCCCCTGCCAGGTCACCGCCCTGTTATCGCCCCGTCGCGGGGCCGTGGTCAATCGCGCGTCCCGCGGGGCGGTCAGTCCTCGGCGTGGGTCAGCTTGGGCACGTCCGAGGCCCCGGCCGAGCCGCGCCCCGAAAGCGAGGGGTTTTCCATGAAGAAGCGATGGCAATTGAAGGCGAAGGCGCCCTCGGGCATCTCGGCGCGCACGAAGTGGCCGTCGGGTTTCATCACCCAGCTTTGCGCGATATCGGCCAGGTTGGCCGCCATGATCTGGCCCACGATCTGGGACTTCACGGTGGGGTTCGTGATCTCGACAAGCGTCTCGACCCGGCGGTTGAGGTTGCGCCCCATCCAGTCGGCCGAGGAAATGAAGACCCGCGCGCGATCGTGCGGCAGTCCCGCGCCGTTGGCAAAGCAGACGATGCGGGAATGCTCCAGAAAGCGGCCCACGATTGACTTGATGCGGATGTTCTCCGACAGCCCCTCGATACCGGGGCGCAGCCCGCAAATGCCCCGCACGACAAGGCTGATCTTCACGCCCGCCTGGCTGGCCTCGTAGAGCGCGTCGATCACGTCTTCCTCGATCAGCGAGTTCATCTTGGCCCATATCGCCGCCGGCTTGCCCTTGCGGGCCTGCTCGGCCTCGGCGCGGATCATCTCGATCAGGCGGCGCTTGAGCGTGGTGGGCGAGATGGCGAGGTTTTCCAGGTTCTCCGGCTGCACATAGCCCGACAGGTAGTTGAACACCTTGGTTGCATCGCGCCCCAGCGCGGCGTCGCAGGTGAACAGGCTCAGGTCGGTGTAGATCCTGGCGGTGATCGGGTGGTAGTTACCGGTGCCGTAATGAGTGTAGGTGACCAGCTGGTCGCCCTCGCGCCGGACCACGGTGGAAATCTTGGCGTGGGTCTTGAGGTCGAGGAAACCATAGACCACATGCGCGCCGGCGCGTTCCAGCCGGCGCGACTGGCGGATGTTCGCGGCCTCGTCGAAGCGCGCCTTGAGCTCGACCAGCGCGGTGACGGACTTGCCGTCCTCGGCGGCCTCGCAAAGGGCCTCGACGATGGGTGAGCGCTTGGAGGTCCGGTAGAGCGTCTGCTTGATCGCCACGACATCCGGGTCGCGCGCCGCCTGGGTCAGGAAGCGCACCACCATGTCGAAGGTCTCGTAGGGGTGGTGCAGCAACATGTCCTTCTGCCGGATCGCGGCGAACATGTCGCCGTCGAAATCCGTCACCCGTTCGGGCACGCGGGGCGAAAAGGGTTTCCACAGAAGGTCGGGGCGTTCGTCCAGCACCAGTTCGCTCAGATCGCCGATGCCGATGACGCCGTCCACCTCGACGACCTCGCCCTCGGTGACGTGCAACTCGCGCATAATGAGCGATTTCAACGTCGTCGGGGCGCCCGCCGATATCTTCATGCGCACGACCTCGCCACGGCGGCGGCGTTTCAGAGCGACCTCGAATTCGCGCACCAGGTCCTCGGCCTCGTCCTCGACCTCCAGGTCGCTGTCGCGCAGCAGCCGGAACGCGCAGGACCCCTTGAAGGTGTAACCGGGAAACAGGCTGGCCAGATTTTCCAGCAGCACCTCTTCGAGCGGCAGGAAACGGTGGCCCGCGTCACCGGGCAGCGCGACGAACCGGTCGATCTGGTGCGGCACGGGCAGAAGGGCGCGCAGCGGGCGCTTGTCGGCGTCGCGTTCCAGTTCCAGCGCCAGGGCAAAGCCCTCGTTCGGCAGGAAGGGGAAGGGGTGCGCGGGGTCGATGGCCAGCGGCGACAGAACCGGGAAGACCTTGTTGAGGAACACGTCACGCAGGTAGGTGCGGTCGGCCTTGGTCAGGTCGCTGCGCGACAGGATGGTGATCTTTTCGGCCTCCATCTCGGCGCGCAAACCTTCCAGCACTTCCTGCTGGCGGGCCAGCAGGCGGCGCGCGTCCATGTCGATCAGGGCCAGCTGCTCGCCCGGGCTCAGTCCGTCCACCGACGGGGTCTGATGGCCATTGCGGACCAGTTCGCGCAGGCCGGCCACGCGGACGGTATAGAATTCGTCCAGGTTGGTGGCCGAGATCGAGAGGAACCGCAGCCGTTCCAGCAGCGGAACGCGCAGGTTCTCGGCTTCTTCCAGCACCCGCCAATTGAAGCCCAGCCAGCTGAGCTCGCGGTTGTAGAACCGGTCGGGGCCGGTCACCTCGCCTTCGGGGGTGACGGGGGCGGAAAAGTCGGAGCGCAGGAAATCGGCTTGGGTCATGAGGGCCTTGTGGCGGGTCGGGGTTACAAAAGCATGACACTATCACCCCTGGCGCGGGGGGATGTCCAGAACGCGCAGGACCAGCGCGCGGTTGACCGCGTGCCCGTCCTCCATGGCGGCCCGGTCCAGCGCGGCCACCGCCTCGATGGCGCCCTCGAAGGTCCGGTCGATGTGCTTGCGCAGCAGGGCCAGGGCCTCGGGCGTGGGTGCGATCTGGCGGTCCTGGAACTGCTTCATCAGAACCGCGTCCAGCAGGCGGTCGTCCGGATCGGCGATGGTCACGCAGGTTGTGGCCGACAGGCGCGAGGCCAGGTCGGGCAGGGTGATCGGCCAGCGGTTGGGCGGGGTCTGGCCTGTCAGCAGCAACGGCAGGGCGCGGGCGCGCAGGTGATTGTGGGCGTGAAACAGCCATTCCTGGGCGGCCTGCGGCAGAGTCTCGCCATCCTCGATCACCAGCGCGCCATCGGGCAGGGACGCGGCGGGGTCGATCTTGGCCGCGTTCAGGACAGCGGCGCCGCTCTGGTCAGCGAAAAGCCGCGCCAGGTGGGTCTTTCCGGCCCCCGGCGGCCCGGTCACGGCCAGCTTGGCATCAGGCCAGCCGGCCGGGGCGGTCACCAGCGCATAGGCTTCGGCATTGGCCTCGGACACGAAGAACGTCTCGGCCCCCATCGCGATATGCCGGGGCCAGTCGAAGGTCAGCTGTTCGGCCATCACTCACCCGGATCCGACAGGCCCCGGTAGAGCCGCCCGCTCTTGTATTCGGCGATCAGAAAGCGCGCGACCACGCCCAGCATGGCCGCCACGGGCACCGCGACAAGCATCCCCACAAAGCCGAAGAGCGACCCGAAGATCGACAGCGCCAGGATCAGCCAGACCGGGTGCAGCCCCACGGACTGCCCCACCAGGTTCGGCGTCAGGATGTTGCCCTCGAAGAACTGGCCAAGCATGAAGATCGCCGCGACGATGGCGATGCGCAGCCAGTCGATCCCGGTCTGGATGGTCTCGCCGTCCACCGTCTCGGTGCCCGACCACCACTGGATCAGCGCAACACCGATGGCCAGCACCCCGCCCACCAGCGCGCCGACATAGGGAATGAACGAGATCAGACCGGCCACGAAGCCGATGATCAACCCGTAGTTCAGCCCCGCCAGCATCAGCGCCACGGCATAATAGGTGCCCAGCACCAGGCAGACCGTGCCCTGCCCGCGGATGAACGAGGCCAGCGTGCCGTCGATCTCGGCGGCCAGCTTGCGCACCGTGGGGGCGTGGTCCCGCGGCAGCAACTCGTCGATCCGCGCGACCATGCGGTCCCAGTCCATCAGCAGGTAGAAGGTGACGACGGGCACGATCACGATCAGAACGAGGATGTTGATGAGGTTGACCGCCGAGGACAGGATCGAATTGAGGACGGTGCCGCCGGAGGCCTGGACCGCGTTGCCGAGGTTGCCCAACTGCTTGCGGATGGCGTCGGAGTCCAGGTCGATGGCGGGGAAGCGGCCGCTCAGCCATGTCTCGAACCGGTTGAAGAGCTGCGGCGCGTTCTGGATCAGCTGGCCGATCTGCTGGATCAGTTGCCCGGCCTGGTTGATCAGCGAGGGCAGGATCAGCAGCAGACCCACCACGAAGATCAGCACGCCGACAAGGGTGATCAGGATGGTGGCCGCGATGCGGCTGAGGCCCGCCCGTTGCAGCCGGTCGGCGACGGGATCAAGGCAATAGGCCACCGCCCCGCCCAGCACGAAGGGCAGCAGCACATCGCCGAGAAACCACAGGATGGCGATGAATACCACCGTGGCGATGCTCCAGTATCTGACCTGTTCGCGGGGGGCGAGCGCCATGGCAGCTTCCGTTCATGATCCCCAGAGGACTTGACCTTCTACTTGGCGGATCACGCGCCGCGTTGCAAGGCAAAGGCCCCGGCGCGCGCGCAGGGGTTGGTCATTCCGGCGGTTCCGGGACGGCGCGGGGGGCGGCGTTCCGGCTCACCCCGCTCACGCAACCGTCAGACCGCGTGACCGCCCGGGTCAGTCCCCGGGCGGCGGCGGCGGGGTGTAGCCCGCGGGGTCGGCCTGCCACTTGCGCCATTCGTCGTGGAAGTCGGGGCCGTGAAAAGGGGCCAACTCCCAATCTGGCCAATGGGCAGGCCGCACCAGCCCGTTCGGCAGGGTTACGCTGGCATCGCCAAAGGCCGAGTCGATCTGCGCTTGCGTCACGTCGAGCATGGAGAGGTCAACCTTCTTTAGCGCGGTCGACCGAAGGATCGCGTCCTTGAAGCCTGTTGCCGCGCTGAACCGTATCTCGCGGAGGTGTGCACCATCCATCCGCGCCCATTCGAGGTTTGCTCCGTCGATCGGTATCTTTCTCATGATCGCCCCGTCCATACACGCACCGCTGAGGTAAGTCCCCTCCATCCCAGCGTTGGAAAGGACCACCCCCTCCATCCGCGCCCGGCGGAGATCTGCCCCCTCCATCCGCGCCATGAAGAGGTACGCGCCCTCCATCCGCGCCATAAAGAGGTACGCCCCCTCCATCCGCGCGGTGGAGAGGTATGCCCCCGCCATCCGCGCTCCGACTAGTTTTGCCCCGTCGATCCGAGCCTCGCGAAGTTTGGCCCCTTCAAGGTGCGCCTCGCCGAGGTTGGCTCCCTCCATCCTCGCCTCGGAGAAGCGCGCGCCGGAGAGGGTCAGGCGCGAAAGATCGGCCCCTTGCAGGTTGGTGCCGCGCAAGTCCAGGCGATAGCCCGCGTAACCGCTGATCCGGGCTTTCCAAGCGTCCAGCTTCGCCGTGAAGGCGTCGAGCGTTTCCGTGCCGTGGGGCGCATCGCCCTCGGGCTCGGGCAACTCCGGGCAGGGCGTATCGAAGACCCAGGCGGCGTCGAGCGCGGCCGTCGGCCCCCACCGGGCCTCGACCAACCGCTGATCCGGGCTGCGGCGGCCGATGATCTGCAGGGCCAGCGCGATATCGGCACGGGGGCCGGGCAGGCTTCGCGCCCAGTCGTAGGCATTTGGGCGGGGGACTGGAATATCGGTATCGCCGAACCGCGCCTCGCGCCATTCCTCATGCGCCGCGCGCGCTTCCTCGGTCGCGTCGTCCGGCAGCGGCTCCCAGTCCGGCAGGGGAAAGTCGCGCGCCCCGCTCGCCGGGGCATTGTCCCGCACATAGGCGCAGAGGATTTCCATCACCCGCACGTGGTCGCGGCCCTTGTCGTTCTGCGTGCTGTCCTGCGCGATGCGTTCGAGCGACAGCAGCCCGCCGATGCGCACCTCGATGTTGGGAACGGTGACCTCGCCCCCGTCGCGCTTGACGGTCTTTTCCTCGCCCAACTGCTCCACCGCCTTCGAGATGCGGTCGGTGATGTGGCCCTCTTTCTGGTATTTCACCGTCTCCTGCTTGATGAGCGTGGACCAGACCAGGAAAGGCGCGCCGAGCAGGGCGACGATGACTGTGCCGGTCCCGAAGTTGGCTTCCCTCCCGCCAAACAGGATGCCGTAGATCAGAAAAAAGGCGGCAAGATACGCACCGCCGATCAGCAGCGCCAAAAAGAGCGAGGTTGCCCCGCCGAGCCATCGGCCGCGGGTCCAGGTTGGCGTATTGGTGAGACCGAGCCAGTCGAGCAGGTCCTTGGGCAGGGTCTTGTCTGTCATGTCCGTCCTTTGCGCGGTCTGTGCCCGTGAGGGCGACTATGGGCCAAAGCCCGCCCCGGATAAAGCCGCCGCCCTTGTCCGGGTCTGGCGCTTGGCGTATGGGCGAGGGACCAAGACCCGGAGAGACCGATGCGCCTGACCCGCTATTTCCTGCCCGTCCTGAAAGAGACCCCGTCCGAGGCCCAGATCGTCAGCCATCGCCTGATGCTGCGCGCCGGCATGATCCGGCAACAGGCGGCGGGCATTTATTCCTGGCTGCCGCTGGGCTTCAAGGTGCTGCGCAAGATCGAGAACATCGTCCACGAGGAACAGGCCCGCGCCGGGCACATCCCGATCCAGATGCCGATCCTGCAACCGGCCGACCTGTGGCGCGAAAGCGGCCGCTACGACGATTACGGCCGCGAGATGCTGCGGATGCAGGACCGGCACGAGCGCGACCTGCTCTATACCCCCACCGCCGAGGAGATGGTCACGGATATCTTCCGCTCCCATGTGAGCAGCTACAAGGATCTGCCGCTGACGCTGTATCAGATCCAGTGGAAGTTCCGCGACGAGGTCCGCCCCCGGTTCGGCGTCATGCGCGGCCGCGAGTTCTACATGAAGGACGGCTATACCTTCGACCTGACGCGTGAGGACGCACTGCACGCCTACAACCGCCACTTGGTCAGCTACCTGCGCACCTACGAACGGATGGGCCTGCAGGCGATCCCGATGCGCGCCGACAGCGGCCCCATCGGCGGCGATGACACCCATGAATTCCTGGTGCTGGCCGAGACGGGCGAGTCCGAGGTGTTCTATGACAGCGAGATCACCGAGCTGAAATTCGGCGACCGCGAGATCGACTACGACGACAAGGCCCAGTGCCGCGCGGTGCTGGAGGAGTTCACCAGCCGCTACGCGCGCACCGACGAAACCCACGACGCGGCGAAATTCGCCGAGGTCCCCGAAGACCGCCGCCGCGTGGCGCGCGGCATCGAGGTCGGCCAGATCTTCTATTTCGGCACCAAGTATTCCGAGCCCATGGGCGCCACCGTGCAGGGCCATGACGGCAAGCCGGTGCCGGTGCACATGGGGTCGCACGGCATCGGCGTGTCGCGCTTGCTGGGCGCCATCATCGAGGCCAGCCACGACGACAACGGCATTATCTGGCCCGAGGGAGTGACGCCCTTTCACTGCGGCATCGTCAATCTCCGGCAGGGCGATGCCGAGGCCGACGCCGCCTGCGAGAGCCTGCACGCGGCGATTACCGCGCTGGGGCTGGAGCCGCTCTACGACGACCGTGACGAACGCGCGGGCGGCAAGTTCGCCACGATGGACCTGATCGGCCTGCCCTGGGGGATCACCGTGGGGCCGCGGGGGCTGAAGAACGGGGTTGTCGAACTGACCTCGCGCCGCACTGGCGAGAGCGAGGAGCTGCCGCCCGAACAGGCGGTAGAGCGGATCGCGCAAATCTACGGCAAGGCGCGCTGAGACCGCCTCGGCCGGTTTTACGCACCCCGCGCATCCTGCTATCACTGGCATCATGCTGAGCCGTTTCGCGCGCGTCCTGTCCCTTTGTCTTGCCGGTGAAATGACCCCCATCGCGGCGGGCGCCGATCCGGTTGCAGCCTTCCACGCCTGGGCCGACACGCAGGGTGCCGGCACGACGGCGATTGCCGTGGTGCGGGAGGGCGACGTCATCGCCGGGGACAACAGCGACCGGCCTTTCGACCTTGCGTCGAATTCCAAGGTGATCACGGCGCTCTGCATTGCGGCGCTTGTCGATGAGGGCGCGCTGGACTGGGACACCCCGCTGTCCGACGCGCT
Source organism: Roseovarius halophilus (ex Wu et al. 2025) (assembly GCF_047086965.1). Classification (NCBI taxonomy): domain Bacteria; kingdom Pseudomonadati; phylum Pseudomonadota; class Alphaproteobacteria; order Rhodobacterales; family Roseobacteraceae; genus Roseovarius; species Roseovarius halophilus (ex Wu et al. 2025). The sequence continues at coordinate 14,712 of NZ_JBKOTX010000096.1, forward strand.
GGGCGCGCCCGCGCCAGAGGCCACGCTGGCCGAGCTCGTCACCCACACCTCGGGCATTGCGCCGGACGGGACGCAACTGCGCATGGGGCTCTGGCTGAACGAAGCCACACCGCGGCATGCGCACGTCGCCCGGATCGTGCTGGATCGCCGCCAACAGCGCGGCACCCGGGGCAGTTTCCAGTACAACAACGAGAATTACGCCCTGCTGGGCCGTATCGTCGAACGCGCGACCGGCACGACATACGCCGAGGCCTGCCGCGCCCGTGTGCTCGCGCCCGCCGGCGTCGAGGGCCGCCTTTCGCCCCGTTTCGCGGCCTTTGCCGCATGGGGCGGATGGCGCATGACCATGGCGGATCACGCCCGCCTGATCGCGCACTGGTTCGGGCCCGGGCGGACGATTGGCGCCGACCCGCTGGCCCATCCCCACGCCGAGCGGGGCGGAGATGCCTTTTACGGGCTTGGGATGAATTATGTCCGTCTGGGGACGGGTCTGCGGATGTCGCACGCGGGGGCGATTTCCATTCCCTTCGGCCCGAAGACCGGCGCCTTTGTGGTGCATTATCCGGACGGGACCGTGGCCGCGACGGCCTATGACGTGGCCGTGGCCCGGCCGGAGCAGTTCCGCAGGCTTGAACACGCGCTGTCTGAGGCGTTGGCCTTGTCGCCGGCGGACACGCAAGCCGCGCAATGATCTGCCGATCCTCGGCCTTGAAACTGGCCTGATCCCTTTGGGCCAGGGGAGGCCTGTGGTAGCTTCGCAGAAAACGTCGCGGCAAACGGGCCAAGGAGCGTGAGCCATGATCATCAGAGCAGCGGCCCTGGCCGGCGGGCTGGCCGGGGCGGCGGGCCTGTCCCAGTATCCCGCGTTCACCCAGCAATACACCCAGCATCTGGCGGGCCGAATTGAGGCGCTGTCGGCCGTCGCCGTGGATTTTGATGCCTCCGCCGCGCGCTCGGGCCTGACGCGCGATCAGGCGCTTGCGCAGATGACCGGCACGGATTTCCTGGAAGATCGCCGCGCCGACATGACCCGTGCCTTTGCCCGGCTGGACCGGCTGACCGCGCACTACGATGCCCTGCAGGGTGCGAACCCGGTGCAGCGGCTGGCCATGCCGCATCGCCTGGGCGATGCCGCCACGCTGCGCGGCACCTGGGCGATCTCCGAGCCCGGCCTGCCGCTGACGCTGGCTGGGGCGCTTGCGGCGATGGCGGGATTCCTGGCCGGGGCGGCTCTCCTGCCCGCGATGCTGTCAATGCTGTCCTTGCCGTTTCGGCGTCTTTTCGGCAGCCGCGCTTGACCATATCCCGCTTTGCCCGCAGGTTGCGGCGACCCCAGCAGAAGGCCCTTGGCACATGGCAGGCAGGACCGCCCCCTTTTCCCGTTTCGAATGGATGATCGCCTGGCGCTACATCCGGGCCAAGCGGGCCGAGGGTGGCGTGTCGACCATGACCTGGATCAGCCTTGTGGGGATCACCCTGGCCGTCTTCGCCCTGATCGCCACGCTGGCGGTGCGGTCGGGGTTTCGGACCGAGTTCGTCAACACCATCGTCGGCGCCAATGCCCATGTGACCGTCTATGAACAGGGCAGCGTGACCGAAAGCGGGGCCGTGGACCGCAGCATCGAGGACCATGATGCCCTTGCCTCGGCCCTGCGCAATGCGCCCGGCGTGACCCGCGCCGCCCCGGTGGTGCGCGGTCAGGTCATGGCCAGCAACAGGTCCAGCAATTCCGGGGTCGAGGTCTACGGCATCGCGCCGGACGACCTTGCCACGATCCCCCGCATTGCCGATCCTGTTGAGGCCTCCGGCGATATCGACCGCTTCGACGAGGGGATCGCCATCGGCTCGGGGGTCGCGCGAGAGCTTGGCGCGACGGTCGGCGACCGTATCCGCATCATCAGTCCCGACGGACAGAAGACGGCCTTTGGCACCAGCCCGCGCGTCAATGCCTACGAGGTCACCTATATCTTCACCGCCGGGCGCTGGGACATTGACCGCACCCGCGCCTATCTGCCCATGGGCGAGGCGCAGAGCTTTTTCAACAAGGATGGCGTGGCCGACGAGATCGAGGTCATGGTCGAGGACCCGGACCGCGTCGACAGCTTCCTGCCCGCGATCCGCGCCGCCGCGGGCGAGGGATACCTTTTCTGGACCTGGCGCGACAGCGCCGGCAGCTTTCTGCGGGCGCTCACGGTCGAGGACAACGTGATGTTCGTCATCCTGTCGATCCTCGTGCTGATCGCCTCGATGAACATCATTTCGGGGCTGATCATGCTGGTCAAGAACAAGGGCCGCGACATCGGCATCCTGCGCACCATGGGCCTGACCGAGGGGTCGGTGCTGCGCATCTTCTTTATCTGTGGGGCGGGGATCGGCACCATCGGCACCGCGCTGGGCATCCTTCTGGGCAGCCTTTTCGCGATCTACATCGACCCGATCTTCTCGGCGGTGAACTATGTTGCGGGCGGCGGCGTCTGGGACCCCTCGATCCGCGGCATTTATGATCTGCCGGCCGAGTTGCGGCTGGTCGACGTGGTCAAGGCCAGCGTCCTGTCGCTGGCCCTGTCGTGGATCGTCACGATCTTTCCGGCCCGCCGTGCGGCGCGCATGAACCCGGTGGAGGCGCTGCGCTATGAATGACGCGCTGGAGCTGAGCGGGATCGAGAAGGGCTATAACCACGGCCAGCCCAATGAAATCAACGTGCTGCGCGGCGTGGACCTGTCGGTGAGCCTGGGCGAGGTCGTGGCCCTTGTCGCGCCCTCGGGGGCAGGCAAGTCCACGCTGTTGCACATCGCGGGGCTGCTGGACACGCCCGACACGGGCCAGGTGCGCATCGGGGGCGAGGACATGACGGGCCTTGGCGATCGCCGCCGCACCGGCATCCGGCGCAACGACGTGGGCTTCATCTACCAGTTTCACCACCTGCTGCCCGAGTTCACCGCGCTGGAAAATATCGTATTGCCGCAACTGGCCAACGGCGCGTCCCGCGGTGCGGCCGAGACCCGCGCCCGCGACCTTCTGGGCCGGGTCGGCATCGCCGCGCGTGCCGATCATCGCCCCGCGGCCCTGTCGGGCGGGGAACAGCAGCGCGTCGCCTTTTGCCGGGCCCTGGCCAACGAACCCCGCCTGTTGCTGGCCGACGAGCCCACGGGCAACCTTGATCCCGACACCGCCGACCGGGTCTTTGCCGCCCTGATGGAGCTGGTCCGCGACACCGGGCTGGCCGCCCTGATCGCCACCCACAACCACGCCCTGGCCGCGCGCATGGACCGCACGGTGCGGCTGGACGGCGGGCAGGTGGTCACGCCGGGCTGACAATGGTGTGAGAGGGCGCAACGCCGGTTGAGCGTGCCGCGTGCCTGCCTAGGATCACGCCAAACACTCGAAAGGTTGTCCCATGTGGTCGTTGCGTCTTGCCCTGCCCCTCGCCCTTGCCGCCGGCGCGGCCGCCGCCGGCCCGGTCTCGCTGGCCGAGGGCTGGAACCACCAGCGCTTGTCGCTGTTCAGTTCCAACCATTACAGCTATGGTGCCGCGCTTGGCATCGTCTCGGACGGCGCGGTCTCGCTGACCTGGAAGCCGCTCGATCGCCCGGACTGGGGCGCGCGCGGCGCCAGCTGGTCCTGGGCCGTGGATCGCTCGGTGCCCGCCACGGACCTCGCGCAAAAGGGCGGGGACGACCGCAACATCTCGCTCTACTTCGTCTTCCTGCCCCGCGACGAGGCCGAGCGGCTGCAGGGCGCGGGCCTGTTGCGCCTGCAACGCAATGACGCGGTGCGCATCCTGCAATATGCTTGGGGCGGCGCTCATGACCGCGGCGAGATTCTCGCCTCGCCCTATGCGCCCGGCCAGCAGGTCACCGTGGCCCTGCGCCAGGCGGACACCGGGCAGCATTCCGAAAGCGTGGACCTCGCCCGCGACTATGCCGCGGCCTTTGGCGGGCAGCCGGGCGCGCTGGTGGGGCTGGCCGTTTCGGCCGACAGCGACGACACCGACAGTGCCGTGCGCGCCCGCCTGTCCGACCTGACCCTGCGCTAGCCGCAGATCCCCTCGATCACCGTGTCGGTGTGAATGCCCGAGACGGCGATGGGCCGGGGCGCCTGCCCGGGCGGCGCCACCGGCATCACCGCGCGCAGCCGCTCCCAGATGCGCCGGGTGCGTGCGCCCCCCGGGTCCAGCGTGCGGCAGCAGACGTATTCCTCGACCAGCGCGGCCTGCTGTTCATAGCCCAGGGCAAGAAACGGCGTCCGGTCCTCGGGATCGAAAAGATAGGGATCATCCCCGCCCCGGTGCTCGGCCGCGCCGCGCAGGGGGTGATAGCCGGTGGTCCCGCGGTTCTGCCATTGCCAGACATGGGTCATCTCGTGGGCGAGGAACATCGCCGCGGGCAGGTTCATCGCCTGCGGATAGTCGGGCAGGTAATCCGGCAGCGTCCAGTCGGGGTTGGTCAGCACATGGTCAAAAAGCACCGCCCCGGCCGTGCGCGACTCGAAGGTCGGGCCATCGGGCGGCGGGGCGATCTTCTCGCGGCAGGTGGTGCGCGGGCGCACCGGGTAGGTCCAGCTGGTCATGCCGATGACCCCGGCCTCGACGAAGCGCACCTGCGACCCCTCGAGCGTCGGGCCCATGACCTCGCTCATCAGCCGGGCCTCGCCCTCGCTCAGGGGGCGGCCACAGGCGGCGAGACAGAGCAGACAGAGCGTGACAAGACGCATGCCGCGACCTTAGGCTATTCCTGATCTGGATCAAGGCACCGCCACGGCCGCCGCGCGAGGCTGGCGGCGCGAGCAGGAGGGAAACACCATGAGAAAAGCCCTGTATTTCATGCCACTGGCGCTGCTGGGCGCCTGTGTTACGGCGCAGCCCGACACCGGCGTCGAGGCCGGGCGCACGGCCTATCAGGACAATTGCGCCGCCTGCCACGGCGCCGACGGACGCGGCGGCGGGACGCTGGGCGCGCAGCTTGAAACCCCGCCGCCCGACCTGACCACCCTGAGCGCCCGCAACGGCGGCACCTTTCCGCGCGACGCGGTCATGTCGGTGATCGACGGCTACGACCGCAGCCACGCCTTTTCCGCGGCCATGCCCGAGTTCGGCGCGCTCGACCTCGGCCCCGCGGTGATCGTCGAGGACGACGGGATCGGCACCCCGGTGCCCGCCACGCTGCTGGCGCTGGCGAACTACCTGGAAACGATCCAGGAATAGGCGGGGGCTGGGATCGGCCCCGCGCGCAAGCCGCGCGATGTCCAGACCGCGGGGTGGTGAGGCGCGGTTCGCGCCTTTCGAGCTTACCCCGGTTTCTCTGGCGCTGAGGTTACGAGGCGCGCACGTTCCAAGCCGTCGGTTGAGCGACGCCACGGTGCGGACTCAAGGGCGAAGCCCGCCGCACCAAAGCCGTTTCGGACGGCACGCCTTCGGCGTGACGCGCCCCCACGCGGCGGCTTTTTCCCGAAGCTGCGAGCAAGCCGCGCGATGGCCAGACCGCGGGGTGGCGATGCACGGTTGGAGCCTTTTTGATTTATCCATGAAACTGCCGGAAACCGCCCAAACGGCGCGCTTGCGGTAGTCAATCGCCAGCCCGGGCGGTGGGTGAGCAGGCTTCCGGGAAACGCTCCGGGGGAGCGTTTCGCCTGCGAACGGGCGGAGCCCCGGACTGGCGATCGCGCGGCGGGCCTGCGGCCCTTGATTCCGCGCGGGGTGTTTCGAAAGTTATGGCTCTCCCAGTGGTGCAACTGTATTCAGCCTAGATCGGTCAATCCACTTCAAGGTTCGCAATCAATTTTTCCCATTTCTGCAAATCTTCACCAAAATCTCCCCAACCTAGAGATTGATCGAACTCAGATTCATAAATATCGGACAATAGGGCACCTCTAAAAATTGCCCTGAACCCGGCGCTGCGGTATGATGGGGTGGCAAGCCGTGATGGGGGTAAGACGATGGCGCAGATGGGTTTCTTTGATCTTTCGGACCGGTATGCGAGCCTCGATGCCAAGCGCGATCCGTTGGTCGAGATCGA
>NZ_JBKOTX010000097.1:0-20648 GCF_047086965.1 Roseovarius halophilus (ex Wu et al. 2025)
GAATACAATGCCTCATGGCTACGGCAGCGTCACGGGTACAAAACACCCGATCAGATCAGGGCCGAGCAAAAAGCCCTTGAACCCGAAGCCGTCACGGGGATTAAGATGGCGGCCTAACCAGCGCAACGCGCTGTCTCAGAACCGTGCCCCGGTACAGTCGTAACCGGCGGCGAGCTGTCACTGTCCATGCTCGATCTCGTCTACAACCCCACCGCGCGGACCTATCAGGCACCGCTGCAGCTGAAATCCTCGGGCGGCGTCTTCCTCGTCGACGACCTGGGACGGCAGGCCGAACCGCCGCAGCAACTGATCAACCGATGGATCGTCCCGCTGGAGGAACGCCGCGACATCCTGGCGCTACAATCGGGCGAGAAGTTCGAGGTGCCCTTCGACACGTTGGTGATCTTCTCGACCAATTTCCACCCCAACCAAATCTTCGACGAGGCTTCGCTGCGCCGGATCTTCTTCAAGATCAGGATCGACGGGCCAACCCAGGAGGATTTCCTCAAGATATTCGCCCTGGCCGCCCGCCAGAAGGGCATGCCGTTGGACGAAGACACGCTTGTCCATCTGTTTCAGGAAAAATACCCGAGCATCGGCAACGTCTATGCCCGCTACCAGCCGGTTTTTCTGATCGACCAGATCACCGCAATCTGCGACTTCGAGGGCATCCCCTACCAGATGCGCCCCGACCTGATCGACCGCGCCTGGGCCAACATGGTCGTGCGCGACGAGGCCATCACGCGCTGACAATCGGTTCGGACGAGCCGTTCCCGTCCAACCGGGCGGGGGGCGCTGCCCCCCAGTCGCGCGCCGGGCGCGCGACTCCCCCGCGGTATTTCCGACCCAAAGAAGCCGGGCGTGCTGGCGAAGAGGCCTGCGGCGACCTAGGTTTGCGCCATGACCGCCCTGCCCCCGATCTTCACGGACTGGTTCGCTGCACGGGGCTGGGCCATCCACCCCCACCAGCAGCAGATGCTGGACCGGGCCGCCGACCCGGCAACCCTGCTGATCGCCCCCACCGGGGGCGGCAAGACACTGGCCGGGTTCCTGCCCAGCCTCGTGGAATTGGCGGACGGGGCGCATGCCGGGCTGCACACGCTCTATGTCTCACCGCTCAAGGCACTGGCCACGGATATCCGGCGCAACCTGACCACCCCGGTCGCGGAAATGGGGCTGCCCATCCGCATCGAGGACCGCACCGGTGACACGACCTATGCCACCAAGCGCCGTCAGCGGGCCGATCCGCCGCATATCCTGCTGACCACACCGGAGTCGCTGGCGCTGCTGACCAGCTACGAGGACGCGCCGCGCATCTTTGCCGGGCTGCAAAGGGTGATCGTGGATGAAATCCACGCCCTGGCCGACAGCAAGCGCGGCGATCAGCTTATGCTGGCCCTGTCGCGGCTGGAAAGCCTGGCACCGGGGCTGCGCCGCGTCGGACTTTCTGCCACGGTGGACGATCCACAGGCGATCGCCGCGACCCTTGTGCGCCACCCAGACCCCTGCCCGATCCTGACCGCCGATCCCGGCCCGGACCCGGACATCGAGATGCTGGTGACAGACAGCCGCCCGCCCTGGTCCGGCGGTGGGGCAAAATATGCGATTCCAGAAGTTCTGGCGCAGGTCAAAAAGCACAACACCACGCTCATTTTCCACAACACCCGCGCCCAAGCCGAGATCTTCTTTCACCATCTCTGGCTGGCGAACGAAGACGACCTGCCCATCGGCATCCACCAAGGCAGCCTCAGCCGCGATCAGCGCGAGCGTGTCGAGGCGGCCATGGTGGCGGGCCAGCTGCGGGCCATCGTCTGCACCGGCTCGCTCGACCTGGGGATCGACTGGGGCGATGTCGATCTGGTGATCCAGATCGGTGCGCCCAAGAATGTCAAGCGGCTCGTGCAGCGGATCGGGAGGGCCAATCACCGCTATAACGCGCCCTCCCGGGCGCTTCTGGTGCCCGCCAACCGCTTCGAGGTGGTGGAATGCGTCGCCGCGCTGGAGGCGGCGCAGGCCCATGATCTCGATGGTGCGCCGCGCGGCCCCGGCCCTTTGGACGTACTGTGCCAGCACATCCTGATTCGCGCCTGTGCGGGGCCCTTCGAGGCCGACGACCTGTTCGGCGAGGTCAGAACCGCCGGGGCCTATGCCGATCTGAGCCGCGCCGCCTTCGACGACTGCCTGTCCTTCTGTGCGACCGGCGGCTACGCCTTTCGCGCCTATGACAAGTGGCAGCGGCTGAAACAGACCCAGGGCCGGTGGCACCTGCGCGACCCCCGCGCGGCGCAACGCATTCGCATGAATATCGGCACGATCCAGGATGCCGATCTGCTCAAGGTCCGGATGCGGCGCGGCAATCGCACGCTGGGCGAGGTCGAGGAGGCCTTTGCCGCATCACTCACCCCCGGTGACCGTTTCCTGATCGGCGGCGAGGTTGTGCGCTACGAGGGGTTGAAGGAACTGACCGTCGAGGTCAGCCGCACACCGGGGCGCGAGCCCAAGGTCGCCGTCTTCTCGGGCACGAAATTCGCCACCTCGACCCAGCTGTCGGCGCGTATCCTGCGGCTGTTGAACCAGGACAGCTGGCCGAACCTTCCCGGACATACCGCCGACTGGCTGGCGCTGCAGCGCGAGGTCAGCCGGATGCCCTCGGCCGATCGGCTGCTGGTCGAGACCTTCCCGCACGAGGGGCGCGAGCACCTGTGCCTGTACGGCTTTGCCGGGCAGAACGCGCATCGCACGCTTGGGTTGATCCTGACCCAGCGGATGGAGGCGGCGGGCCTGTCGCCACTGGGCTTCGTGATGACCGACTATGCCCTGCTGATCTGGGGGCTGGACCCCGTGGCCGACCCCGCCGCCCTTCTGGACCCGGGCGACATGCGGGCGGGCCTGGACGACTGGTTGCAAGGCAACGCGGTGATGAAACGCACCTTTCGCGGGGCCGCCACCATCGCCGGGCTGATCGAGCGCAACATGCCCGGCCCGAAAAAGTCCGGGCGGCAGGCGACCTTTTCCTCGGACATCCTGTACGACACGCTGGCCAAGTATGATCCCGATCACCTGCTGATGCGCATCACCCGCGACGAGGCCCTGCGCGGGCTGGTCGATTTCGGCCGGATCGAAGAGATGCTGGGCCGCATCAAGGGCGTCGATCACCATCGGCTGAACCGGGTGTCACCGCTGGCGGCCCCGCTGCTGCTGGAACCGGGTAAGGTTCCCATCGCGGGCGAGGGGCGCGAGCGGCTGCTCGAGGACGAGGCCGAGCGCCTGATGGCCGCGGCCGGTCTCGCCGCGCTTTGATCTTGCAGGCCCCGCGCTGCTGGGCCAAGTCCGGACCATGTCGCATCACCCGATCAAGCTTGGCGGTCATGACCTGCAGGCCCGCGCCGATGGCAGCCTGTTCTGGCCGGCCATGGGCCTGCTGTGCGTGTCGGACCTGCACCTGGGCAAGTCCGAGCGCATCGCGCGGCGGGGCGGCGGCCTGCTGCCGCCCTATGAGACGCGGGAAACGCTGGCCCGGCTGGACAGCGCGATTTCCGAGACGGCACCGCGCCATGTGATCTGCCTGGGCGACAGTTTCGATGACCTGCACGCGGCAGGCGATCTGCCCGATGCGGTGCGGCTGCATTTGTCACGGCTTCAGGCCGGGCGCGACTGGACATGGATCGAGGGCAATCACGACCCCGGCCCCGTGGCCCTGGGCGGCAGTCACCTCGCCGAGCTGGACCTGGAGGGGCTGCGCTTTCGCCATATCGCCACCCCGGATGTCCCCGAGGTCTCGGGGCATTTTCATCCCAAGGCGCGGGTGCCGGGCACCACGGCAGCGCGCCCCTGTTTCCTGATGGACCAAGACCGTGTGATCCTGCCCGCCTTCGGCGCCTATACCGGTGGGTTGCGGGCCACCGAGCCGGTGCTGCGCGGGCACATGGCCCCCGGCGCGATTGCGGTGTTGACCGGGCGACGCGCGGTCGCCGTGCCCCTGGCCGCGCTCTAATCCTTCAAAAAACCGGCCGAGACTAGGTTGTGCCGGTATTTCGGCCCGACCGGCACGGTGTCACCCGATGTCAGGACCACCCGTTCGCGGGTGCCCGTGGTCTCGACCGCACGAATCGCCGTCAGGGCCACCCAGTGCGAGCGATGCACGCAAAACCCCTCGGTCACGTCCATCTCGGCCACTGCATCGCGCAACCGCAGGCGCAAGCGCATTGTCTGGCCATCCGACAGGACCACTACGACGTGGTGATCGGCCGAACTCAGCCAGTCAATGCGCGCGGGCGCGGCGACGTTCAGCCGCTGATGCAGCCGGTCGCGACGCGGCGCGGACGGGGCCGGCGGGACCATGGCCGCGCGCAGCGCGGACAGCATGAGCACCGCGGCCAGCACCACCGACAGGGTATAGACCCGGTTCGGCGCGGGTCCGAAGCGCGACAACCCAAGGTACAGGCAAGGCGCATACACCAACGTCAACGCGCCGGACACCACGAAGGTCTCGCGGCTGGGGGCAAGATCGTGTCGCCAAAGGCGCAGCGCCGCGCGAATTATCAGGGCGACGAGCGCCCCCAGGGAAATGATACCCGCCCAAGTCAGCGCCTCCAGCGGCAGAGGCAGCACGGCGACCGCGGCAAACGGTTTGCCCAGCGTGGCCAATACCATCAGCCCCAGAGCAGGGGCCCATCCCGGCCAGGCCTCGCGCACAACCCCGGAAAATTCCCGACCCAGCGCCCGCCAGACTTGCGACATACCCCTTACCACCCCTTGAACACCGGGAGACCACTCCCAAAACCGACGAAAACAATGGCGAGGCAAGATTAAGGCGGAAAAAGCCAATGCGCAAACCGACCCAGCCCGAACAGATCACAGCAGATGTCGCGCGTCTTGTCTTGTCCGCGCCGGGGATGGACGGGGCGGGATCACCGCACCGATCAGCTCAAGGCAGAGCCAGCAGGCCGGCATGGCGTCGCCGGGCCCGCTCCGGCCTGTCAGGCCGTCAACCCATCGGGCTCGGGCAGGCCGGCCGCGCGACAGCAGGCGGTGACGGTATTGGCCAGCAGGCAGGCGATGGTCATGGGCCCGACACCGCCGGGCACCGGCGTGATGGCGCCGACCACCTCGGCACAACTTTCGTAGTGGCAGTCCCCGACCAGCTTGCCCTTGCCGCCCTCTTCTTGGGCAGGCAGGCGGTTGATGCCGACGTCGATCACCGTCGCTCCGGGCTTGATCCAGTCGCCGGGCACCATTTCCGGCCGGCCCACCGCAGCCACGACGATATCGGCCTCGCGCACAACGCCTGGCAAATCGCGCGTGCGGGAATGGGCAATGGTCACGGTGCAGCTCTCGCCCAGCAGCAATTGCGCCATGGGCTTGCCCACGATGTTGGACCGCCCGATCACCACGGCGTTCAGCCCCGAAAGATCGCCCAGATGATCGCGCAGCATCATCAGACTGCCCAGGGGCGTGCAGGGCACCATGCTCTTCTGCCCCGTTCCCAGAAGGCCGACGTTCGAGATGTGAAAGCCGTCCACGTCCTTGGCCGGGTCGATGGCATTGATGACAAGATCGGCGTTCATGTGATCGGGCAGCGGCAACTGCACCAGGATGCCATGCACCGAGGCGTCGCCGTTCAGCCGGTCGATCAGCGCCAGCAGGTCCGCCTCGGGCGTGTCGGCCTCTAATCTGTGCTCGAAGCTTTCCATGCCGACCTCGACGGTCTGCTTGCCCTTGGAGCGGACGTAGACCTGGCTCGCCGGGTCCTCGCCCACCAGAACGACCGCCAGGCCGGGGGTGATCCCGTGGTCCTCTTTCAGGCGTGCCACGTGGCCCGCCACCTTTTCGCGGACCCTGGCCGCGAAGGCCCTGCCGTCGATCACCCTGGCCGTCATCTCATACCTCCGTATTGGCGTATTGGGCTGCGTAGTGCTCTTTCTGGAGCCGCGTCGCAAGCACCGCGTTCTGCATCAGGACCGCCACCGTCACCGGGCCGACCCCGCCGGGCACCGGCGTGATCCAGCCCGCTACCCGGGCGCAGCTGTCGAAATCGGCATCGCCGACGGTACGGCCCCCCTCGTGCGTCTCGATGCGGTTGATGCCAATGTCGATCAGCGCCGCACCGGGTTTGACCATGTCGCCGGTTACCAGCCCGGGCCTGCCGACGGCAACAAAGACCGCATCCGAGGCCCGGCTGTGCATGGCGACCGAGCGGGTCATGTGATGGCAGACGGTCACCGTCGCCCCCAGCCCCATCAGCAGAAAGGCAATCGGCTTGCCCACGATCTCGGAATGGCCGATCACCGTGACGTCCAGTCCCTCCGGTCGCAGCGGCAGGGTTTTCAGGATTTCCACCGCCGCAACGGCGGTGCAGGGGCCAAGGGCCAGATCGTTGTAGACAATGTTGCCGATGGATGCGGGATGCATCCCTTCCACGTCCTTGAGCGGATGCACCGCCTTCTGCAAGGCCTTGACCGGGATATGCTCCGGCAGGGGGCGCTGGATGATGATCCCGTTGACCCGTGGATCGGCATTCAGCCCCTGCAACACGCCGACAAGCTGTTCCAGCGACATCGCGGCCTCGTAGTTGCGCGCCTCGAACTGTACCCCCGCGCTTTCGGCGCTGCGCTGCTGGTTGCGCACGTAGAGCGCGGCCTCCGCCGCATCGCCCACCGATATGGACACGAGCCGCGGCTGCCAGCCCTCGGCGGCCAGCGCCGTGGCCTCCTGCGCGACCTCGGCGCGCTTCCGCGCGGCGATGGCCTTGCCGTCGATCAGGGCGGCACGATGGGATGCAGTCATGGAATGCTCCGGACGGGACGGCGGGCGGGGCGCATTGCCTTCCCCGCAGGGAAGGCAACAGCGGCGGTCCGCCGGATCAGAACAGGCCTTCGATCAGGCCTTCGTCGTTGAGGCGGATGTTCTCCGAGGCCGGCTGCCGCGGCAGGCCCGGCATGGTCATGATCTCGCCGCAGATCACCACGATGAACCCCGCGCCCGCCGATAGGCGCACCTCGCGCACGGGCACCGAATGCCCGGTCGGCGCGCCGCGCAGCGACGGATCGGTCGAGAAGGAATACTGCGTCTTGGCCATGCAGACCGGCAGGTCGCCGTATCCGGCATCCTCCCATTCCTTGAGCTGGTTGCGGATCTTGGCATCCGCCAGCACCTCGTCGGCGCGGTAGATCGCCGTGGCCACGCGCTCGATCTTCTCGAACAGCCCGAGGTCGTCGCGGTAGAGCGGTGCGAACTGGCTGGCACCGCTGTCGGCGATCTCGGCCACCTTGCGCGCCAGCTCCTCGGAGCCTTCCGAGCCCAGCTCCCAGTGGCGCGACAACACGGCCTCGGACCCCTGCGTTTCGACGTAGTCCTTCACGGCCTGAATCTCCGCGTCGGTGTCGGTGACGAAGTGGTTGATTCCCACCACGACCGGCACGCCGAACTGCTTGAGGTTGCCAATATGGCGGCCGAGGTTGGCGCAGCCCTCCTGCACGGCCTCCACGTTCTCCTCGCCCAGGTCGGCCTTGGCCACGCCGCCGTTCATCTTCATCGCGCGCACCGTGGCGACCAGCACCACCGCATCGGGGGCCAGCCCCGCCTTGCGGCACTTGATGTTCATGAATTTTTCGGCGCCCAGGTCGGCGCCGAACCCCGCTTCGGTCACCACGTAGTCAGCGGTGTTCAGCGCCGTGGTGGTCGCGGTGACCGAGTTGCAGCCATGCGCGATGTTGGCAAAGGGGCCGCCATGGACGAAGGCCGGGTTGTTTTCCAGCGTCTGCACCAGGTTGGGCTGCATCGCGTCCTTGAGCAGCACGGTCATGGCGCCGTCGGCCTTGATGTCGCGGCAGTAAATCGGCGACTTGTCGCGGCGGTAGGCCACGATCATGGCGCCCAGGCGCCGCTCGAGGTCCTCCAGGTCGCTGGCAAGGCACAGGATCGCCATGACTTCCGAGGCCACCGTGATGTCAAAGCCGGTCTGGCGCGGGAAACCGTTGGCCACCCCGCCCAGCGAGGTCACGGTGTCGCGCAGGGCGCGGTCGTTCATGTCCATGACCCGGCGCCAGGTGACGCGGCGCTCGTCGATCTCCAGCTCGTTGCCCCAGTAGATGTGATTGTCGATCATGGCCGACAGCAGGTTGTGCGCCGCCGTGATCGCGTGGAAATCGCCGGTGAAGTGCAGGTTCATGTCCTCCATCGGGACAACCTGTGCCTTGCCGCCACCCGCGGCCCCGCCCTTCATGCCGAAGTTCGGCCCGAGCGAGGCCTCGCGGATGCAGATCGCGGCCTTCTTGCCGATGCGGTTGAGACCGTCGCCCAGGCCCACGGTGGTGGTCGTCTTGCCCTCGCCCGCCGGGGTCGGATTGATGGCGGTGACCAGGATCAGCTTGCCCTTGGCATTGCCCTTGGCGGAATTGATGAACTCCTGGCTGACCTTGGCCTTGTCGTGGCCGTAGGGCAGCAGGTACTCGCTGTCGATTCCCAGCTTGGCGCCGATTTCCTGGATCGGCTTCTTCTTTGCCTCGCGGGCGATTTCGATGTCGGTCTTGAATGCCATTGGTGCGGTCTCTTCCCTGGGATCGGCCCCGGCGGGGCGTGGTCACATGCTGTCACACCCTAAACACGACATGAGCAGCCATTGCACCGCGATTGCGACATTTTCACATCCGGAATCGTCGGTGCTGGTCCGGTGTCTGTCCGGCCACGGGCCTTTGTTCGCGGCGGTGCGGCTCAGGGCGCCCAGGCGCGCTGGTCTGGGATGTGCAGGCGCAGCCGGTCGCCAAGCGCCAGGGTGCCGGGTCGCTCGACCCAGGCGGTCACCCCGCGCCGGCCCCGGGCGGCGGTCTTGAAGGCCTTGCCGTGGCCCGGCTGGTGTCGGTCGACGGTCAGGCCGGGCTGGTGGCAGGGGCGGTTCTGCATGTCGATGACAAGCGTGGTGCCCGCCTCGGCCTGAAGGCGCGACGAGGGCGGCAGGTGGCTGAGATCCGCCAGCCCCGTCACCACCACCGTCGCGCCCAGCCAGGCCGGGTCCAGCGCCTGCAGCCCCAAGGCGGCGGCGATCAGGGCCAGTTCCTCGCCGCTGACGATGCTCACCTGCCGGGTATTAGCGATTTCGGTGCCTCGCCGGTGCTGCGCCGTGACCCGCGCGCAGGAGGGCCGCGTGCGCCCCGCATACGGGGCATCCGTCAACCCCTCGAACCCCAGCTCAAGCCGGTCCAGCGCGATGCCATCGACGGCCGGTTCCCGCCGCTCGGCCATTCGGCCCAGCCAGGTGATCGTGGCGTGGTGGTCCGTGGGGGTCAGCGCGGGCATGCGGAAAACTCGGTCTGGTTGCAATTCCCGATGGTCCGACGTTTCCCGCCCTCGCGCAAGGCCCCCTGCGACAGCAAAAAGCCCCGCCGGTCAGGCGGGGCTTTTCAAAGGCGTCAGGTAGGCTCGGGTTCCGGCTCCGGGCCCTTGGGCTTGCGCCCCTTGGTCTTGGGGATGGCGGTGACCGAACTGCCGCTGGTGGGCGGCGTGTCGTCGGCGTCGTCGTCGCGATTGAGCGGCTCGCCGTTGATCACCTTGGTGATATCCTGGCCGGTCAGGGTCTCGTATTCCAACAGGCCCCGGGCCAGACGTTCGTGTTCCTCGGCCTTGTCGGTAAGGATCTGCCGCGCCCGCTCGTAGGCCTCGTCCACCAGGCGGCGCACCTCGCCATCGATTTTCTCCTGTGTGTCAGGCGAGACGGTGCTGACCGGGACCATCTGCGACTCGTCGTTGGAGTAGTCGATCATCCCCAGCTCGTCCGAGAAGCCGAAGCGCGTCACCATGGCCCGGGCGATCTTGGTAACCTGCTGGATATCCGAAGCCGCGCCCGAGGTTACGTTGTCATGGCCAAAGATCAGTTCCTCGGCCACACGGCCGCCCATCGCCATGGCAAGCTGCGACTTGTACTTGGTATAGGTCACCGAGAGCTGGTCACGTTCCGGCAAGCTCAGCACCAGGCCAAGCGCCCGGCCGCGCGGGATGATCGTAGCCTTGTGGATCGGGTCGTGCTGGGGGACGTTCAACCCGACGATTGCATGGCCCGCCTCGTGATAGGCGGTGAGCTTCTTCTCGTCCTCAGTCATGACCATGGATCGCCGCTCGGCCCCCATCATGACCTTGTCCTTGGCGTTCTCGAAATCCGCCATGGTGACAAAGCGCCGCCCCACCCGGGCCGCCATGAGCGCCCCTTCGTTCACCAGGTTGGCAAGGTCTGCCCCGGAGAAGCCCGGTGTGCCGCGCGCAATGATGCGCAGGTCCACGTCGGGGCCCAGCGGCACCTGCCGTGCATGGACGCCGAGGATCTTCTCGCGGCCCTTGATATCGGGGTTGGGCACCTGCACCTGCCGATCGAACCGGCCCGGCCGCAGCAAAGCCGGGTCCAGCACGTCGGGACGGTTCGTCGCCGCCACGATGATGATTCCCTCGTTGGCCTCGAAGCCGTCCATTTCCACCAGCAACTGGTTGAGCGTCTGTTCCCGCTCGTCGTTGCCGCCGCCGTAGCCCGCGCCACGCGACCGGCCCACCGCGTCGATCTCGTCGATGAAGACGATGCAGGGCGCGTTCTTCTTGGCCTGTTCGAACATGTCGCGGACGCGGCTTGCCCCAACGCCGACGAACATTTCCACGAAGTCAGACCCCGAGATGGTGAAGAAGGGCACCCCCGCCTCGCCCGCGACCGCGCGGGCGAGCAGCGTCTTGCCCGTCCCCGGGGGGCCGACCAGCAGCGCGCCCTTGGGAATCTTGCCGCCAAGCCGCGAGAACTTCTGCGGGTTGCGCAGGAATTCGACAATCTCTTCGAGGTCGTCCTTGGCCTCGTCGATGCCGGCAACCTCGTCGAATGTGACGCGGCCGTGCTTCTCCGTCAGCAGCTTTGCCTTGGACTTGCCAAAGCCCATGGCGCCGCCCTTGCCGCCGCCCTGCATGCGGTTCATGAAGTAGATCCAGACCCCGATCAAAAGCAGGAAGGGCAAAAGCCCCAGCAGGAAGGTCGTGAAGCCCGACTGTTCCTGCGGGCGGGCTTCGACCGCCACCCCGTTGTTCATCAACAGGTTCGTCACCTCGGCGTCGCCGGGGACGACCGTCATGTAGCTGCGGCTGTCGGAGCCTTCGTAATAGATTTTTTCCCCGTCCATGGTGACCTCGGTCACCGCGCCGGATTCAACCGACTGGACGAATTGCGTATAGCTTCGGGTGCTGCTGCTGTTCGTTCCCTGATCGCCACCGAAAAGTTGGAACAGGGCGATGATCACGATGAACAGGACGACCCAGAAGGCCAGATTGCGCGCGTTTCCCACGGCGTACTCCTCTAGATTCGGGCACGGGCGCGCGATGCGCCGCCGTGCCTTACCAAGATAGACACGTTGGCCCGTTCTTCAATGCGAAAGCAGGCAGGAGGTGAAAGACGTGACAATCCGCGCAGTCCAGGCGGGATTGCGCCCGGCCAAGGGCGCGGCGATCAGCGCATCGCCCTGCCAGACCGCCGGCGAGGCCATGAGCGACGCGCGCGGCAGGCCGGTGTCGCGCCAGTCGGGGCAATCCTTGACCGCCGCGCCCAGCGCCCGGATTTCCAGGTCGGGCGCATGGGGGCCGTCCAGCTGCCAGCGCCCATCCCAGAGGCGGGTTGTCGCACAGCGCCTGTCCCGGACGGCATTGTATTCCCGGGCAAGGCGCAGAACCGGCCCGGCCTGCGCGATCACCAGACAGCCCGCAGCGGTCTGCCTCGGCCCGTCGTTTGCCAAAGCGGCCTCGAGGTTGGCCAGGGTCGTCTGGCGCGGGGCGTAGGCCGCGCCCGCGACCCACTGCAGCCCCTTCGAGAGCAGCCGCCGTTCGATTTCCGGGTGCAGCGGGGGATGCGCGCGGCGCGGGATCAGCAGGTCGCCCCGGTCCTCGGTCACATGGCGCTGCGCCTCTTGCGCAGTGTAATGCTCCAACGCCGAGCGCGCCATGCGCAGGGCCTGGGCCGTTTCCGTCAGCCCTGCGACATCGACACCAAGCGGCTCCAGCTCCGCCAGCACCGCCCGCGCGCGGGTCCGGTCATAGTGTGGGTCCTGGTTCGTCGGGTCCTCGGCCCAACCGACCGCATTGCGCCGCAGGTAGGCGCGCAGGTCGTCGCGCCGCTGCCGCCAGAGGGGCCGGACCCATGTCACGCCATAACGGCGGAAGGTCGCGTCCATGGCAGCCAGCCCGTCGACACCGGCCTTGCGCCCCAGCCGCATCAGAAAGGTCTCGGCCACGTCATCGGCGGTATGGCCCAGAAGGACCGCCCCGATACCACGGTCCTGCGCCCACTCGGCGATCAGCCGATAGCGGGCCTCACGCGCAGCGGCCATGGTGTTGCCGCCGTCCGCACCCTGCCAACGCAGGGTTGTCTGAGGAATGTCGAGCCGGCCACAGAAATCCGCCACGGCGCGGGCTTCCTGCGCCGCCTCGGGGCGCAACCCGTGATCGACGGTGACCGCCTCGATCTTTTGGCCGATCTGCCGCGCCCAACGCCAGACAAGGTGCAAAAGCGCGACGGAATCCCCGCCCCCCGAGACCGCCACACCAATGCGGCCGGGCGGGCCGTCGGGAAAGCAGCGCGCGACGATCTGCAAGAGCGCGGCATCCCGGCCCTGCGCCGCCGCCCGGTCCGGCGCTAGCCGCATTCGAGGAATTGCATCGCCTGCCGCGCCACGTTCACCTGGTCGCTGTCGGGAAAGCGGGTCTCGACCTCGCCCAGGGTGATGCAGGCGTTCTGTTGCTGGCCCAGCGCCCCCAGGGACGTACCCAGGCGGGTCAGGGCCTCGGGTGCGACGGGCCCGCGCGGCGCCGCGGAAAAACTGTCGAGAAAGCCGCGTGCCGCGCTGGAGGTCTCGCCCAGTTCGTCATGGGCCTTGCCGCGCAGCAGGTGGGCCTCGGCCGCGACCGGCGAGCCGGGGTAGGTCTCGCCGAAGCTGGCAAGCAGGTCGGCGGCCTCGCGGTAGGCGCCCTCGTCGAGGGCCATCTGGGCGCGCTCGAAATCCTCGCGCTCGGCCCGGGCCAGTTCGGGGCCGGTTTCCGAGGTCTGCGCGGGCTGATCCTCGGGGACGGTCTGGTCGCCGCCCAGCGTCGGCGTGCTGCCAAGGCTGCCGACGTCGCAACCTTCTTCCAGCTCGCACAGGCGGAATTCCAGGTCGCCGATGCGGTTGGTGCCATCGCTGACGATCCGCTCGATGCGGAATTCAAGCTCTTCGGTCTTGGCGGTCAGGCGGGTCAGTTCGGTCTCGATGGCGATGAGGCGATCCAGCGGAGAGGCCCCCGCGACACCGTCGCGCGCGGACGATCCGCTGGCGCTCAACTCGTCCCGCAGCTGTTCAAGATCGCCGTAGAGGGCACTGAGTTCCGTCCGGATGTCGGCAAGCGTCTGGTCCTGCTGGGCCGTCGCCGGAGACGCCAGCGCCAGCACCAGACCCGCCGAAAGAAGTCCCCTGCGCAGCATCGTGACCTCCCCGCCCCTCAACCGGTCAGCTTGTCGCGCCGAGCGAGATCACCGTCACGGCCCGGCGGTTCTGCGAATAGCAGCTTTCATCGGAGCAGACCGCGAGCGGACGTTCCTTGCCATAGCTGACCGTGCGAATGCGGTTGGCGGCCACACCCTGCGACACCAGGAAGTCGCGCACCGCGTTGGCCCGGCGCGCGCCCAGCGCTAGGTTGTATTCTCGGGTGCCTTGTTCGTCGGCATGGCCTTCGATCACGGCCCGGTAATCCGAATTGGTCAACAGCCACTGGGCCTGCCCCTCCAGCACCGATTCCGCATCGTCGGACAGCGTGGACTGGTCCACCGCGAAAAGCACCCGATCGCCGATCGTCTGGTTGAAATAGGCCGGGCTTTCGGGGTCGTCGGCCGAGCCCAGCTCGGATTGGTCGATCCCGGTCCGGCTGCCGGAGTCGCCCGCGTCGGGAGTGTTGAAACGGTCGGCGTTGGTGCAGGCGCTCAGCGCCAGCGCGCCAAGCAGAAGGGCCGCCTTGAGTGCATGTGTCATTCGATGTGTCCTGTCATTCTTGTTCACGCTCGTTGCGCTCAGCATAGCATGGCCCGCGGCTCTAAGAAATCACCAATGCGTGGTCAGCGCTGCAAGGGCCCCCAGGAGGGGTCCGAGGCGCCAGCGGGCGTTGGCACCCGTTGCAGGTTCCGCCCGGTGATATCGACCGAGAACAGGCTGGAGGTGCCACCGGCCCCGCGGGTTTCACGCGAAAACATGATGACCCGGCCATTGGGCGCCCAGGTCGGGCCCTCGTCCAGGAACGACGCGGTCAGCAGGCGCTCCTCGCTGCCGTCGGTGCGCATCACGCCGATATGGAAGCGGCCCGCGTTCTGCTTGGTGAAGGCGATCAGGTCCCCGCGCGGCGACCAGACCGGCGTGCCATAGCGCCCCTCGCCAAACGAAATGCGCTCCGCCTCACCGCCATCGGCACCCATGACATAGAGTTGCTGCCGGCCGGACCGGTCGCTTTCGAAGACGATGCGGTCGCCATCGGGGCTGAAGGAGGGCGCGGTCTCGATCGAGGGGGCATTGGTCAGCCGCCTGTGCTGGCCCGAGCGCAGGTCGGTGCGCCAGATATCGGTATTGCCGCCATTCGACAGGCTGTAGATCACCTGTTCGCCGTCGCGGCTGAAACGCGGGCTGAAGGCCATTTCGCCATCCTGGGTGGTCAGTTGCTGACGGCCACCCGGTGTCGAGACATCAAGCACGTTGATTCGCGGAAATCCGCTGTCGTAACTGGTATAAAGCACCCTGTCCCCGTTCGGGCTGAAGCGCGGGGCCAGGACGATGGCGCTGCTGTCCGTCAGGTACTGCACGTTCGCGCCATCGTAATCCATGATCGCAAGGCGCTTGCCGCGATTGTCCTTGGGGCCGGATTCGGCCACGAAGACAACGCGGCTGTCGAAATAGTCCTCTTCGCCGGTGATGCGGGAATAGACCGCGTCGGCGACCTTGTGCGCCATGCGACGCCAGCCGTCGGGCGTGCCGCTGAACTGCAATCCCCCGCCCATCTCGGCGCCCGAGAAGACGTCGTAGACGCGGAACTTCACCGTCAGCCGCCCGCCATCGGTTGCGACCGCGCCGGTCACCAGGGCCTGCGCATTGATCGCGCGCCAGTCGGCGAAGGAGATGGAGTCGGTAAAGCTGTCGGGGGTCGAGATGAAGGCCGAGCGCGGGATCTGCCGGAACAGCCCGGTTCCGGTCAGGTCCTGTGCGACGACGCGGCTGATGTCGGCGGCAAGCTCACCGGCATCGTCGGTCTCGGCATGAAAGCCCGGCACGGCGAAGGGCAGCGGCTCGATGACGCCGTCGGTCAGCTCCAACCGGAGCGGGTTTTGCGCCGCCGCCGCCGTGGCAAGGAAAAGCGCCATCAGGAAGGTCAGGAACCGGGTCATCATGTCGTCTCCATTCTCTCAGGATCGCCTGCCAGTGCAATAGCCGCATGACAAGCGCCCTGTCGTGGGGAAAAGCCGTTGCCATCTACCATGAGGTCATGTTCTCGGGGTTGAAAGTCAGTTCCACGTTGCGCCACTGCTCATACTTGTCGGCAGGCAGGTCATAGCCCGCGCCATCCGTCTCATTCTGGCAGCGCAGCAGCGCGGAGCGGGCCATCCGATAGGCCACGTCCGCATCCGCCTGGCTGCCGCCCTCGAATCCGAGCAATTCGATGGAGCTGGTATTCACGCGACCATTTTCGGTCATCGAGAAGGCCACGGTCACCTTGGTGCGCTGCGCAGCGGTCGAGGCACTGCCCACGTTCCAGCACTTGCCGATCTGGCGCAGAAAACCGGTCTTGGTGGACTCGCTCAACTGGCCACCCGCGATCCCGGCACTGGGCTGCGGGTCCGGGTCCGAGGCCGTCTCGGCCAGGGCTTCGGCCACGGGGTCGACGGTCTCACTCTCTTCGGGCTCGCTCTCGGCCTCTTCGGTCTCGGCCGTCTGCGGCGCCGGGCGGCTGGGCCGGGCCTGCGGGCGCAGGCTGACCTCGGGGGCCCCCGAGGGGGTTTCAGCCTCGGTCACGATCTCGGGGGCGGCCTCCTCGGGGGCGGTGGACTGGTCCACCTCCTCTTCGACCGTCTCGTCCTCGGTGGCGGTGTCCGAGGTTGCCTCGGCCACCTGATCATCGACCTGCGTATCCGGGTCCGGCGGCGCGACCGGATCGGGCGCGATGCGCTCGGAGGGGCGCGGAACCGGGCGCGCGCTCTCGCCCAGCTCGGTCGACGGCGGCGGGGCAGGCGTTTCCGAGATTGGCGGCAGATCCGGCACCGTGTCGGTCACCTCGGCGTCAGGCGTGTTCATCTCGGGCGGGGGCGGGGGGGCCTCCGGGTCGGGTGTTTCCACCGGCGCCGGCGGCTCGGATACCTGCGGCGCGGTGTCTTCGTCGGGCGCGAGGGGCTCTTGCGTCTCGATCTCGGGCTGAGTCGGGGCGACCACCTCCTCGTTCGGCGCGTCCGGTTCCCCGGCCCGCATCATGTCCTCGAAATCGTCTTCCGAGATTACCGAGACTTCGGTCATCTGCATGTCGAACGGCCGGGACTCAAGCCCCCACCCCGCCAGCAGCCAGACGATCAGGGCCGCATGACCCGCGCCCGATATGTAAAGTCCCGCACTCATGTCTGTTTCGGCCTAGCCGTCCGCCTCGTCCAGCCCGGGCCCGCCGCTCTCGGTCACGAGCGAGATGTTGGTGATCCCCGCCGCCGTGAGAGCGCCCATGATCCGGGCCACCCTTTCGTAGGGCAGGCTGCCGTCGGCGCGCACGAAAACGCGGTCGCTCTCGCGTTCTTCCAGGATGCCCTGCAAACGCCCCAGCAATTCGCCGCGCGGCACCTCCGTGGTCATCAGCATGACCCGGCCATCCGCCGTCAGGGTGACGGCCAGGGGTTCCTCCTGCTCGCTGGGCAGGGCGCCCGCGGCGGTGTCCGGCGTGTCGACCTCGATCCCGGCGATCATCAGGGGCGCGGCGACCATGAATATGATCAGAAGCACCAGCATCACGTCCACGAAGGGCGTGACGTTGATCTCGGACATGGGCTGGCTGCGCCGCGTGCGCCGCCTGCGGCGTGACCCGCCCCCATCGCCAGATTTCATGACACCGGCGCCCATGACTAGCTGTCCAACTGGCGGCTAAGGATGGTGGCGAATTCATCCGCGAAGGCCTCGTAGCCGCTCACGATTCCGTCGCTGTCCGAACTCAGCTTGTTATAGAAGATCACCGCCGGGATCGCCGCCAGCAGGCCCAGGCCCGTGGCCAGCAGCGCCTCGGCGATGCCGGGGGCGACAACGGCGAGGTTGGTGTTCTGTTGCTCGGCGATCTCGATAAAGGCGTTCATGATGCCCCAGACCGTGCCGAACAACCCCACGAAGGGTGCAGTCGACCCGACGGTGGCCAGGATCGGCAGACCCTTCTGGAGTTTTTCCGCCTCCTTGGCGATGGCCACATCCATGGATCGTTCGATCCGCGCCTGCGCGCCTGCGATCAATCCGCCATCCTGCCGGTGGCTGCGGCGCCACTCGGTCATGCCGGCGGCAAAGATGCGCTCGGACCGGCCATCGGGGTTGGGGCCGATGCGGTCGAAAAGCTCGTCCAGCGGGTTGCCGGACCAGAACGCCTCGTCGAAGACCCGCGCTTCGGCCCGCGCGCGGCGGAACTGGACCCATTTGTCGATGATCACCGCCCAGCACCAGACACTGGCCAGGATCAGTAGGATCATGACAAGTTTCACGGTGATCGTGGCGCGGGCGAACAAGGCCCACATCGTGTAGTCGGATGCTGCTTCCATCTGCCTGCTCATTGTTTGCGGGCCGGTTACGGCCTCTTTGGGAAAAGGTTTACCCGGATTTGACGCGGAAAGCCAAGAAAACCGCGCCGGGGACGCACATTTCCGAGGGCCGTCAGCCTCGATTTCGGCGGATTACCGCTGGCCTGTGCGGCGTCGCCCGCCCCGCAGGGCGGACAACCGGAGTGTCAAACCGCCATCGGCGCTGCGGCCCGCCGACGAGATCATCCCCGACGACGGGCCCGAGACATATGTCTGGCGCGACTTCGGCGCGACGTCTACCCGTCTCAGCCCCTATCTGAGGGTAGTGCAGCCGACAGGATAGCAGGGCGCGGCGCCCTGGTCAGTGCAGAGTTCGGCGCAACGCGTCGGGCAGGCGCACCGGGCGTCCGTCGTCCCCCAGCGCCACCAGCGTCACGATGGCCGAGAACAGGACGACACCGTCGCGGGTGACGTCCTGTTTCACCACCAGCCGCGCGCCGGTCAGGGCTTCCACCGAGGTCTCGACTGTCAGCGCGTCATCGAAGCGCGCGGGCTGGATGTAGTCCGCCTCGACCCGGCGCACGGCGAAGACGACGCCCTGCTCGGCCTTGAGCCGCACCTGGTCGAGGCCCAACTCGCGCACCCATTCGGTGCGGCCGCGTTCGATGAATTTCAGGTAATTGGCATAGTAGACGATCCCGGCAAGGTCGGTATCCTCGTAATAGACGCGGATCGGCAGGCGGTGGGTCATTGCGGGGCCTCCAGGCGGGCGAAAAGGCGCAGGGCGTGGCTCGGGTCCTGCGCCACGGCCGGCAGGATCGGATCGTAGGCGGCCCGGATCACCCCGGCAACCTCGGGGCGCAGAACCGCGACACCCTCGGCCATGGCCAGCGGCGAAGCCTCGGTGAAGGCCTGGTCGGACCAAAGCAGGATCGACTGCACCGCCTGCGACAGCGCCAGGGTGTCCGCCGGGACGCGAGACATCTCGGCGTCCATGCGGATGAAGATGAAACAGGCCCGGATCGCGCCGCCGGCGTCGAACCGGAAGATGCGATACTGGTTGGCATCCTGCGCCGCCAGCCGGCCCACCAGCGGGCCGAGGTCGGGCACCAGCCGGTCCAGGTCGGGCACCCGGGTCAGTTCGGCCCAGTCGCGGCAGAAGAACACCATGGTGTTGGCGCCCAGTTCGGGGTCGGTCTCGGCCATGGTGTGTCCGGACAGGGCGCAGACGGCCTCGAAAGCGCCCTTGATCACGGAAAGGGTCTGATCCTCGACCCCGAAGACGATGGGCACGATCGGCCGCCCCCAGCGCGCACAAAGGAAGGTGCCGTCGGCGCGGGTGAAGAGCGCCTCGATCCGGTCGGCGGAAAGCCTCGTCATCGCGTCCTCGTCTCCTTGCGGTCAGTCGGCGAAACGTGCGCGCGTGCGGTTGGCGAAGGCGACCAGCGTCAGCATGACGGGCACCTCGACCAGAACGCCCACCACGGTCGCCAGCGCCGCACCCGAGTTCAGGCCGAAAAGGCTGATCGCCACGGCCACGGCCAGTTCGAAGAAATTCGACGTGCCGATCAGCGCGCAGGGCGCGGCGATGCGGTGCGGCACCTTGAGGGCAAAGGCCGCCGCATAGGCCAGGGCGAAGACACCGACGCTCTGCAACAGGATCGGCACGGCAATCAGGACGATCACCGACGGTCTGGCCAGGATCACCTGCCCTTGCAGGCCGAAGAGGATCACCACCGTGGCGATCAGGCCGACGATCGAGACTGGCTTGATCCGGCCCTGGAAGGCGGCGATCGCCGCGCGCGTGCCCAGCCTGCGCCGGGTGAGCAGCCCGGCCGCCAGCGGCAGCGCGATGAACAGCAGCACCGACAGCAGCAGCGTCTCCCAGGGCACGGCGATATCCGTGACCCCCAGCAGCAGCGCCACGATCGGCGCGAAGGCCACCACCATGATCAGGTCGTTCACCGTGACCTGCACGAGGGTGTAATTCTCGTCCCCCCGCGTCAGTTGCGACCAGACAAAGACCATGGCCGTGCAGGGCGCCGCCCCCAGCAGGATCAGCCCGGCGATATACTGCTGGGCATCCGCGGGCGCGATCCAGCGGGCAAAGACCACCTCGAAGAACAACACCGCCAGCGCGGCCATGGTGAAAGGCTTGATCAGCCAGTTGACGGCCAGCGTGATCAGCAGCCCGCGCGGCTGGCGCGCCACCTGCCCCAGCGATCCGGGGTCGACGCCCACCATCATCGGATAGACCATGGCCCAGATCAGCACGGCGACCACCAGGTTGACGCTGGCGACCTCCGCCGCCGCGATGGCCGCGACCAACGGCGCGGCCAGGTTGCCCAGGGCGATCCCCAGCACCATAGCCGCCGCGACCCAGACCGACAGGTATTTCTCGAAAACGCCCATGTGCCGCGCTCCTCGTGCCCCGGTTGCCAAGCAGGTCCTGCGCCAGAACCGGGCGGGATGCAACAGGGCGGCCCCGGGTCAGGCGCCGAATAAGTCCGACTGACCGGGCGGTTTCGGCGCCTCTAGACCCAGGTGGGTCCAGGCCTTGGCGGCCAGCATCCGCCCGCGCGGGGTGCGCTGGATCAGGCCCTGTTGCAGCAGGTAGGGCTCGATCACCTCTTCCAGCGCGTCGCGGCTCTCGCTCAGGGCCGCCGACATCGTCTCGATTCCCACCGGGCCGCCGCCGTAGTTTTCCGCGATCAGCGTCAGGTAGCGCCGGTCGGCCCCGTCCAGCCCGAGGTGATCGACCCCCAGCCGGGTCAGCGCGCGGTCGGCGATCTCGGGGGTCACGGTGCCGTCGCCCTCGACCACGGCGAAATCCACGACCCGGCGCAGCAGCCGCCCGGCGATGCGCGGCGTGCCG
>NZ_JBKOTX010000098.1:0-20537 GCF_047086965.1 Roseovarius halophilus (ex Wu et al. 2025)
CGAGGTCGACGCGGACAGCCTTGAGATCTGGGAGGCCAATGTCGCCGCCCATGAATACGGCATGTCGCTGCTGCAGCCCGGGGCCAGCTGTTCCGGGGTCACAGAGAAGATCAACGCCTTTCTGGCCGACCGCGACCTGCTGCAATACCGCACCTTCGGCTATGGCCATTCGTTCGGGATTCTCAGTCACTACTATGGCCGTGAAGCCGGGCTGGAACTGCGCGAGGACGTCGACACGGTGCTGGAACCCGGCATGGTGATCTCGATGGAGCCGATGCTGACGATTCCGCAGGGTCAGCCGGGCGCTGGCGGATACCGCGAGCATGATATCCTGGTGATTACCGAGGACGGCAACGACAACGTGACCGGATACCCCTATGGCCCCGCGTTCAACGTGGTGGGCTGAGGCGTGCCCGGGTGTTTTCGGCGCGTGATCGAAAGCACAGCGCCTGCGCGGACGGGATTGCCTCGGGGCGCGGGCCTGCTAGGCTGCGCCTGACTTGAAAAGGAAATTGACCCATGCGCCCTGCTTTCCGCCTCTTGATCCCGCTCCTGTCCCTGATGGCCCTTGCGGGGTGTTCCGGCGAGGTCGTGGGCGTGCTGCCGGGCGGGCCAGTTGCCGGGTATGAGGCGCAGGAGGACGGCGAGTATGTCCTGCCACCGGTGCCCGCGGAATACCTGCAGGGCGTCAACCGCCGGACGCCGGTCGACTACGACGGCCCCGAGGCCCCCGGCACCATCGTTGTCGATCCCCACGCCAAGCTCCTCTATTTCGTCGAGCCGGATGGTGCCGCCATGCGCTATCCCATCGCGGTGGGACGGGCCGGGCTGCGGATGCGCGGCGACTCCAGGGTCGGCATGAAGCGCGAATGGCCGGGCTGGACCCCGACGGCAAACATGTTGCGCACCCAGCCCGAGGTCTACGGGCCCTTCGCAAAGGGTGTCGAGGGTGGCCTTGCCAGCCCGCTGGGCGCGCGCGCGCTCTATCTCTACCAGAACGGGCGTGACACCTACTTCCGCATCCATGGCACCAATGACCTGACCTCGATCGGCAATTCCGGGTCGGCGGGCTGCATTCGTCTGTTCAACCAGGACATCATCGACCTTTATGAGCGTGTCGAGCGTGGCGCGCGCGTGACCGTGCGGACCTATGAGGAATCGGTGGCCGCCGAGGGCGAGGAACTTGCCAATCGGGGCGAGGAACTGCCGCCGACCACCGTCGATCCCGAGTCCATCTACGGCGTCACGGAGGTGCCCGCCGAAGACGGCGCGGCGTCCGACGAGACCTGAGCGGGGCGCCGTGGGGGCCTGCGTTGACAGTCGGAGGAGCGGGCTTGCGGTGCGGTCCGAGGGGCGCGGCCTCGGCTGCGGGGGCCGGGATGACAGGGCCGGGGAATGACGGGCGGTGTCGGGCTCGACCTGATCGTTCCTGCGCTGGTTCTGGCGGCCATGGGCTGGTCTGTGCCGCGCCTGTTGTTTCATGTCTTCCCGGAGGGCGTGAAGCCGCTGATCCTGCTCGGCCTGTGTTCGGCCCTGATCATGCTGGTGCTGGGCATCGGCTTCTTCACGGTGCTCTACCTCGCGCAGGGCATTGACTGGGCGACACTGACGCGCGACGGCCTGGCGCCTTTCGTGGGGCATTTCCTCAAGCTGGGCGCGATTTCCGCGCTGCTTTGGGGGCCGGTGATGGTGTTGGGGGTGGCCAGCCTGCCCAGGCGATGGAAGAACGAAACTTGGTGACGGTATCCGAAGGGGCGCTGCGTCGACGCAGCGCAGGCGGCCCCTGCTCGGGCCACGCGACGGATGGACGTGAAAGCCGGGATCGAAGACGCCTCGTCGAAACTGGCCTGATGGACCGGACGCTCGTCCCCGCACTGTCGCCGCGTCCGACGTCGCCTTCGACACCCCGGCGCGGCAGGTCGACATGCGGACCCAGCGGGTCGCGGCGGACAGGCCCGATGCGGACGCGCCCCGCGCGGCAGACTGCGCTGTGGACAAGGTGGGCGCTGGCGCGGCACTCTTCCGGCACGCGGCCTTGAAGGCGGTGCCGCTGAAGGTCACCCCCGGGGGCGCCGCGGGGGACTTGACGGAAAGGTGTGGACAATGAGCTTCGTTCGGCTTGTCATCTTCGGGTTTCTTTTCCTCAGCGTTGTCTATGTCTGCATCTCGCTCTACTCACGGTCGGTCCGGCGCGAGAAGCTCGAGGCCGAATGGGAGGAAACCCGTCCCGCGGGCATTCACCGCGATGCCTTTGTCAAGGAAGGCATGAAAGAGTATGAGACCAGCCTGAGACGGCGGCTGATCCTGCTGGTCTATGTCATTCCGCCGGTCCTGGTCGGCGCCATCATTTATTTCGTCAACTGAAGAGAGCCCGCCATGCGCAATATCCGCCGCGCCGTCCGTATCACGATCTTTTTGATCCTCGCCCTCTGGCTGCACTACGTGCTGCCGCAGCGCGACATCGCGCGGGTGACCTCGACCGAGGTGGTGCGCACGGATTTCTCGGGGCTCAACCGGATATTCTTCGCCCAGACGGATACCGGCAATGCCGAAAGCGTTTCGCGCGACCTGCGGTTCATCAATGCCGAGCGCAAGAAGAGCTACCTGTTCAACCTGATCCGGAGTGGCAGACAGACCATCGTTTACCGCAACGAGGACACCGGGTGGATCTACCCCCCCTATTTCAAGTTCGACAGTGCCGATCTGCAGGCCGAGGCGGGAACCGCGATCTCGACCGAGCCGCCGCATGACTGGGTCGTGATCACCCACTACGGCTGGCGCATCAACTGGCTGTCGATCTATCCCAATGCCGTGTCGATTCGCCCCGCGCCGGGCGAGGATTTCCGCCCGATCCCCTGGTCCAATTTCATCATCTACGCGCTGATGCTGGCGGGCGTCCTGTTCGTGCGGGCCATGTGGCGGCAGTTCCGTGAACGCACGCTGGACCCGCTGACCGAGAGCGCGGAGGACCGGATGGATCATGTGCAGGCGGATTTTGCAAAGCGGCGCGGGCGGCTGCGGCGCTGGTGGGACAACTGGCGCGGCAAATGACCTGATCGTGTGCGCGTGCCGCGCACCCATGATGTCTCGGCGTCGCCTTTGGCGTCACCTCGTGATCGGGGGCGCTGCCCCCGTCTGCCCGATGGGCAGACTCCCCCGGGATATTTTTGGTCCAAAGAAACCGCAGGCTATTCGCCGTAGGGAATCCAGACGGTCTTGACCTCGGTCGATTGCGCCAGCCAGGTCGTGCTGGGCCAGGCGCGGGTCTGGCCGTTGTTGACCCAGGTGCGTTTCAGTGTGCCCGCCGAGGTGCGTTCGATCTCTGCCGACAGGTCCGTCGAGGAAAACGACCAGACCGCATCGAGCCCCGCATGGGCGGCCATCTGCGGGGCAAGGTCGGCATGATCGCCGGTAAGGATATTGACCACCCCGCCGGGCAGGTCCGAGGTGTCCAGCACCTGATAGAAATCGGTCGCGGCGAGTGGATAGGGGGCCGAGGCCACCGCGGTAACGCGGTTGCCCATGGCAATGGCGGGGGCCATGGGCTCGATCAGGCCCATCAGCGCCCGCGCATCGTCGCAGAGCACGCCGATATTGCCGACCGGTTCGTTCATGGCCAGTGCCGTGCCGCGCAGGGGCACCGGCTTGGCGCGGTGGTCGTGCTTGTCGGCCCAGGCCGCCCATTTGAACAGGGTCCGGATGGCCTGCGTCACCTCCTTGTCGCCCGAGCGCCCGCCGGTCAGGTGGTTGATCCGGGCGGCGAATTCATCCTCGCGGGCCGAGAGGTTCTCGGCGATGTAATAGAGGATCTGCGCCCGCTGGTGGCCGGTGGTCGCGGACCAGGCCCTGGCGGCCGTCATGGCCTCGACCGCGTTGCGCAGGTCCTTGCGATTGGCCAGCGAGGCATGGCCGAGCAACTTTCCCGTCCGGGTATAGACGGGCCGGGAACAGCCGCCGTCGGGGCGAGCCTGCTTGCCGCCGACATAGAGCTTGGCGGTGCGGTCCAGCGGCGGGATCGGGTTCCCGTCATTGGTGGTGAAGGGCGCCACCGGCGACAGTTTCTGGGCCGTGCCCCTGGGCCGGGTATAGGCCAGAAGCCCCTCCCAGCCGCCCTCGCGGCCGAAGCCGCTTTCGCGCACCCCGCCGAAACCGGCGGCGGCGTCAAAGAGGTTCGTGGCGTTAACCCAGACCACGCCGGCGGCCAGTTTCGGCGCGATATCGAGGGCCAGGTTTATGTTCTCGGTCCAGAGCGAAGCCGCCAGCCCGTAGCGGGTGTTGTTGGCCAGCTCCACCGCCTCGGCCGGCGTGCGGAAGGTGGACGAGACAAGGACCGGGCCGAAGATTTCCTCTTGCATCAGGCGGTCGGCGGGCGACAGGCGGGTGATCAGGGTGGGCGGATAGTAGCAACCGTTGTCGGGCAGCGGGCCGGGGGTCTGGTAAATGTCGCCGTTCGATGCCGCGACCATCTCGGTGATCGTCCGCAACTGGACCGGGTCGACCACGGCGCCGACGTCGATGGCCTTGTCCAGCGGGTCGCCCAGGCGCAGCTTGTCCATGCGCGCGCGCAACTTGTCATAGAAGCGTGGCGCAATGCCTTCCTGTACCAGCAGGCGCGACCCGGCGCAGCAGACCTCGCCCTGGTTGAACCAGATCGCGTCGACCAGCCCCTCGATCGCGCTGTCGATATCGGCGTCTTCGAAGACGACGTAGGGCGACTTGCCGCCCAGTTCGAGCGTCAGGGCCTTGCCTGATCCGGCGGTGGCCTCGCGGATGCGGCGGCCCACGGCGGTGGAGCCGGTGAAGGCGATCTTGTCCACATCCGCCGCGACCAGCATCTCGCCCACGGCGCCGTCGCCGGTGACGATGTTGACGACGCCTTTTGGCAGGCCCGCCTGGCGGCAGATATCGGCGAAGAGAAGCGCCGTGAGCGAGGTGTATTCGGCCGGCTTCAAGACGGTCGTATTGCCCATAGCCAGCGCCGGGGCGATCTTCCACGCGAGCATCAGCAGCGGAAAGTTCCAGGGTACGATCTGGCCGCAGACGCCCAGAGGCTCCTGGTCGGGCAGTTCCTCTTCCATCAGCTCGGCCATGCCGGCGTGGTAATAGAAATGCCGCGCGGCCAGCGGGATGTCGATGTCGCGGCTTTCGCGGATCGGCTTGCCGTTGTCGAGGGTTTCGAGCACGGCGAAAAGGCGCGCATGTTTCTGCAGCAAACGCGCGATGGCATAAAGCGCGCGGGCGCGCTTGTGGCCGTCCTGTGCCCATTTCGGCTGCGCCTTGCGTGCGGCGGCGACAGCGGCGTCCACATCCGCCTGCGTGGCTTGCGTGACATGGGCCAGCACGTTGCCGGTGGCGGGGTTCTTCGCCTCGAAGGTTTCGCCCGGGTCGGCGAATTTGCCGTCGATGAAACAGCCGAACCGGTCGCCCATATCCACCAACCATTCCAGCGCGGGGGCGGCGGATTCCAGGGCGGGGCCGTAGTCCATGGTCTCGAAGATGTCTTTCACGGTCATCGGCTTATCCAATCGCGTGCCGCCAGCCCACGGAATAGGCCCCGGTCAGGTGATGCTCCAGCTGGCGCTCGATGTCGCCCAGCAGGGACGAGGCGCCGAAGCGGAACAGGTCGGGCTGCAGCCAGCGGTTGCCCAACTCGTCCTTGATCAGCGCTAGGTAGGTCAGCGCGTCCTTGGCCCTGGAAATCCCGCCCGCGGGCTTGTAGCCCACCTTGTAGCCGGTGCGCGCCGCGTAGTCGCGGATCGCGCGGACCATGGTCAGGCTGACGGGCAGGGTGGCATTGACTCCTTCCTTGCCGGTCGAGGTCTTGATGAAATCGGCGCCGGCCATCATGCAGACCAGCGAGGCGCGGGCGACGTTGCGCAGCGTGCCCAGTTCGCCGGTGGCGAGGATGGCCTTGACATGCGCGTCGCCGCAGGCCGCGCGCATCTCGCGCATTTCGTCGTAAAGCGCCTGCCAGTTGCCTTGCAGGACATGGCGGCGGGAAATGACGATGTCGATCTCCTCGGCCCCGGCGGCAACGCTTTCGCCGATTTCGGCAATGCGCAGGCGGTAGGGCGAGAGTCCCGCCGGAAAACCGGTGGACACCGCGGCCACCGGAATGCCCGATCCGCGAAGGGCCTCGACCGCCGGTGCGACCATCTCGTGATAGACGCAGACCGCGCCGGTGGTCAGGCCCTGCATCCCAAGCGCGTCGAGGATATCGGCGCGCACCGGCTGACGGGCCTTGGCGCAGAGGCGGCGCACGCGGCCCTCGGTATCGTCGCCTGCCAGCGTGGTCAGGTCGATCAGGCTGATGGCCTTGCACAGCCAGGCGGCCTGATAGTCCCTTTTGACGCTGCGGCGGCCCGGCAAGGTCGCGGCGCGGCGTTCGATGGCGGACCTATTGGCCTGCACGGCACGGACCCACGAGAGGTCCATCTCCATCCCCGCGTTGCGCGGCTCATGGACCTGCGGCAGTTGCGCGCTGGCGCGCGTCATGTGGCTGTCGGTGGTGTGCAAAGGGGCCTCCCGTCGATGGGCAAAGCCTGTCACGGGGCGCGCAGACTGGCAAGATGTGGCGCGGCGTCAGGGCTGGATCAGCTGCTGGCGGCGGGCACGGCGGAATCGCTGCGGCGTCTGGCCATGGGCGGCCAGGAACAGCTTGTGAAAATGCGACAGGTTGGGAACACCGCAATCGGCGGCGATTTCGGCCAGGCTGTCCTCGCTGCCCAGAAGGCGGGTGGCGGCATGGGCCATGCGCCGGGCGTTGACGTAATCGGATGGGGTCTGGCCCATGTGGCGCCGCATGGTGCGGGCGACATGGGGGTGGGCGCGGCCTGCCACGCGGACCAGCCCAGCGGCGCCCTGGCGAAAGACCTCCGGGTCCTGCGCGACGGCGCAGGCATGGCGCAGCCAGGCGGGCGCATCGGGCGGGATGTCTGCCGGGGCCTGCGCCAGATCAGCCAGCAGCGGCAACAGGAAGGCCTCAAGCGTCAGCGCGTCGCGGGGCCCGCGTTCCAGCCGCAGGGCGGCGTGGTTGACCTCGGCCATGCGGCGCATGTCCAGGTGATGCCGGGGCGGCACGGGGCCATCGGACCAGAACCCCATGCCCGCCAGGGCCGGGTGACGCGCGCCCAGCGTTGCGATGGCACTGTCGCGTATGGAGAGTGATACCACCATGGCGGCCTCGCCCCGCCCCTGAAGGCCATGGGTGTCGCCGGGGCGGATGAAGATCAGGTCGCCCTCGGCCAGATCCTCACGCCGGTCGGGCAGGTGGTGGCGCACCGTCCCGTTCTGCACCCAGAGCAACTCGTGGAAGGCATGCCGGTGCAGGCGGCGCGGCCGCCGCGGCGTCAGCTCCGCCCGCACCAGATGGTGGGTGGCCGCTGGGTCAAGCCCCTCGGGAAAGACCAGAACATGCGGGCGCGCCTCGGTCATGGCACCACCATGCCACGCCGCGTGTCCGGGCGCAGCAGTGGATTGCGGGGCCTCAGTCGCCCATCTTACGCGACAGGAACCGAGGCAGCTTGTCGGCGTTCGCGCCCCGGGCCGGCGCGGCCTCCTCTGCGGTTGTCGCGGCCGCGGGTGCCGCCTCTGAATCGCTGGCGGCGGCGCTCATGGCCTTGATGCCTGCGATGCCGGATTCGCCCAGCGGCACCGCCGCGAAGGGCCCGCCCAGCCAGGTATACCCCATGTCGTCGGGCGCCGGCCGCGGGACACCGGTCTGCAACTGCGCGGCCCAGTCCTCGGCGTTGTCCTGGGGGCGGAAGCCCAGGAACCCGGCCTTGTCATTGTTGATCGGCGCGCGGGTGTTGGCCGAAATGCCGAACACGGTGGCAAAGCCGGTCACCGGCGCCTCGACCGCCCTGCGGACAAGCTGGCGCAGGTCATCGTAGCTCAGCCAGGTTTGCAGGGCGCGCAGATTCTGCGGCTCGGCGGTGCAGGAGAAAATGCGCAGGCACACCGCCTCGAGACCACGCTTTTCCCAGTACATGCGTCCCAGGTCCTCGGCAAAGCACTTGGCCAGGCCGTAGAATGTGTCGGGCCGATGCGGGGCGTCCAGACCGATCCCTGCGGTGGTCTCGTGCATCCCGACCGCATGAACGGAAGAGGCATAGATCACGCGCCGTGCCCTGTGCCGATGGGCAGCCTCCCAGACGTTGTAGGACGATATGTAATTCGGGCCCAGAAGCTCCTCGAAGGGGCGTTCGTCGACGATGGCGGCGAAATGGACGATCATCTCGGCCCCCTCGACC
This sequence comes from Roseovarius halophilus (ex Wu et al. 2025), assembly GCF_047086965.1. Classification (NCBI taxonomy): domain Bacteria; kingdom Pseudomonadati; phylum Pseudomonadota; class Alphaproteobacteria; order Rhodobacterales; family Roseobacteraceae; genus Roseovarius; species Roseovarius halophilus (ex Wu et al. 2025). Next base: position 8,253 of record NZ_JBKOTX010000098.1, read on the forward strand.
AGTGGCGCGAAGGCGGCCATGTCCGCGACGTCCACCTGTTCGAAGCGTTCGTTGGGCAGCAGCGTCTCGGGTGCGGGCTGGATGTCGACCGACAGCAGCTCTTCGGTCCGCCCGGCCAGGATTTCGCGGATCTGCATGCCAAGGGCGCCACAGGCCCCGGTGAGAACGATCTTTTTCATGTCGGCCCTTTCCGTGATGCCTGCGGCAAGGCTGTGCCGCGGCGCGGGCAAGGTCAAGTGGCCATGCCCGGTGTGGCGGGTTCCGGCCGTTTGCCCCGCTCAGCCCTGGTCGGGGCGCAGTTCCGAGACGAAGTCGTAGAAATCCGACCTGTAGAGGCCGCGCGTGAATTCCACCGGGCGGCCGCTGTCAAGATAGCCGGTGCGGTCGATCCGCAAGATCGCGGTGGTTTCGGGCAGGCCCAGCAGCGCGGCATCTTCCCCGGTCACATTCTCGGCCGTGACCCGCTGGATGGCGCGGCCTGGGGCCTGTCCGTGGCGGCGCAACACCTCGTAGAGCGACGTTTCCACCGCGTCCGGGTCGGGCAGGACGTCGGCGGGCAGCGAGGAGCGCTCGATCGCCATGGGCGTCCCGTCGGCGCTGCGCAGGCGTTCCAGCCGCGCAACCGGGCGCGCGGGCGACAGGCCCAGCGCCATCATCTCGTCGGGGCTGGGGGCGTAAAGGCCCCGGGTCAGCACCCGGCTTGTCGCGATCCGCCCGCGGGCCTTCATGTTCTCGGTGAACGAGATAAGCGTCGACAGGGATTGTTCGGTCCGCGGGGCGGTGCCGGTCACGAAGCTCCCCGCCCCCCGGCGTTGCGCGATCAGGCCCGAACGGACGACCTCTGCCACCGCGCGGCGCACGGTGACCCGGCTGACATCGGCCAACTCGGCCAGATCGCGTTCGGGGGGCAGTTGGGCGCCCTCGCGCAGGGTGCCGTCATGGATAGCCTCGGTAATGTGGCGCGACAGCTGCAGGTAGCGCGGCCCCCCGCCGGGCTCGTACCAGGCGTCGGCTGCAAAAAGGGTGTCGGCACTGTCGTTCACGTCGGACCTGTTCATTGGTATGGCTGGAATAATACCAAACCCTTGTGGGTCAAGTCATTTGCACGCCGTCAAGCGGGGGCACCGCCTCCTCCTGGAGGTGGGTACGGAAGGACGCCCATTTCTCTTCGTTGGCACAGACGAACCGGTAATAGGCGATGTCCTCGAGCGCGGCGGCCGCTGCCTCGTCGAGGATCACCTTGCAGGCCGGGTGCAGTTGGATCGCCGAGGCGCTGACGCGCGAGGTCAGCGGCCCCTCGACCGCGCGGGCGACGACCTCGGCCTTGGCCGCGCCGCAGGCCAGCAGGATCAGCTCGCCCGCCTCGAGGATCGTGCCCACGCCCATGGTCAGGGCGCGCTTGGGCACGCGGGCCGCGTCGCCGCCGAACATGGCGGCGTTCTGATCGCGCGTCGTCGGCGTCAGGATCTTGTCGCGGGTGCGCGAGCGGAAGGCCGACAGCGGTTCGTTGAAACCGATATGACCCGCAGCACCGATGCCGAGCAATTGCAGGTCGATGCCGCCGGCGGCGGCGATCTTCGCCTCGTAGTCGCGGGCCGCCTTGCCAAGGTCCTTGGCCATGCCGTCGGGCAGATGCGTGCGGGCGTGGTCGACCCTGACCCGGTCGAAGAGATGCGCGCGCATGTAGGCGTCATAGCTTTGCGGGTGCTCGGGCGGCAGTCCGACGTATTCGTCCAGGTTGAAAGTGGTGCAGCGGTCGAAGCGCGCGCCGCCGGTGGCCAGATGGTCATAGACCTCTTCCATGGTGCGCCCCGTGGCGAGGCCCAGTACCATGTCCGGCGTTGTGTCCAGGCGCGCCTGGATCAGCTTGGCGGTCAGCGCCACGGCGTCGGCGCGGCTCTTGCAGGGCAGGATTTCCATCAGGTCACCTTTGGGGCAGGGGGAGGCCGCCGATCGTCACGCCCGAAAGCGTGAGGTCGGCATCGAAGTGCAGGATATCGGCACGGGCGCCGGGCGCGAGCCGCCCTATGTCCGCCTGGCCCAGCCAATCGGCGGGCAGGGTGGACAGGCGCCGGGCCGCCTCGTCCAGCGGCAGGCCGAGGCCGACGAGGTTGCGCAGCGCGACATCCATTGTCAGCGCCGATCCGGCCAGCGTGCCATCTGCCAGCCGCATGGCCCCCCGCGCCTTGGTCACCGCGTGGGCGCCCAGCCGGTAGGGGCCGTCGGGCATCCCCGCCCCCGCGGTCGCATCCGTCACGCCATGTAGATTCGCGATGGCCCGCCGCGCGGCGAGGATGGCACCTGGTTCGACGTGGATCAGGTCGGGGATGATCTCGGCATGATCGGCATGGGCCAGCGCGGCCCCGGCCAGGCCGTTGTCGCGATGCGACAGGGGGCTCATGGCGTTGAACAGATGGGTGACGCCGCAACCTCGGGCAAGGGCGTCCCGGGCCCTGGCGTAGTCGCACAGGGAATGGCCCATCTGCGCCCTCACCCCCAGTGCAAGCAGGGTGTCCAACAGGGCCTCGTCCGTGTCCATCTCGGGGGCGAAGGTCATCACCCGAACCGGGGCGATCGCCGCCCAGGCGCGCAGCTGATCCGGGTCCGGCGCGGCGGCATGAGGCGGCTGCGCGCCCAGTTTTTCGGGGTTGATGAAGGGGCCTTCCAGGTGCGCGCCCAGGATGCGCGCGCCCGTCGGATCGGGGGCGTCCATGCAGGCTGCGACAGCCTCCAGAAAGACGCTCAGCTCGGCGGTTGGCGCGGTGACCGAGGTTGGCAGCATCGCCGTGGTCCCGTGCCGGGCATGCAGCGCGGCCGCACCCCGGATCGCCCCGGTGCCGGTCATCATGTCATGGCCGCCGCCGCCGTGAACATGCAGGTCCACGAAACCGGGCAGGATGTAGGGCGGGGCCGGGGTGTCGACCGGTGCGCCCTCGATGGCGGTGATCCGGTCGGTGAAATGCAGGGTGCCGGCGATCCAGCCGGTGGCGGTCAGGATGCAGCCCGTCAGGCTGCGCGTAGGTGTCGCATCGGTTGGGGTCATGAAAGCTCCGTCACGAAATCCCAGCGGTCGCCACGGAAGGTGGAGCGCGTCAACTCGACCGCGCGGTCCGCGGCGGTATAGCCGATCCGCGTGATCAGCAGGCCCGGGGCGCCGGGGGCGACCTCCAGCAAGTCGGCCATGGCGGGTTCTATGGCGACGGCGGTCAGCCGCTGTACCGCGCGCACCGGGCGCATCCCGCGGGTCGCCATGGTCTCGTAAAGGGAGTCAGAGATAAGCGTGGGATTCGCCAGCGCCTCGGACAGAACGGTCGTGGCCTCGACGGCCAGCGGCTGCCCATCGGCCGACCGCAACCGGGTCATCCGCGTGACCGGCGCATTCGGTCCAAGCCCAAGCGAAATGACCTCCTCAGGGGTGGCGCGGCCCTGGCCGCTCGAGATCACGCGTGAATGCCCGGTCATGCCTCGTGCGGCCAGATCCTCGGAAAAGCTGGTGAGCACCGACAGCGGTTGCGAGAAGCGCCGGGTCACGAAGGTGCCCGCGCCGCGCCGCTGTTCGACAAGGCCGCGCTCGCCCAGCTCCTTGATCGCGCGCCGCACGGTGACACGGCTGACGCCATGCATTTCGGCGAGGCTGCGTTCGGGCGGCAGCGCCGTGCCGGGGGCCAGCTCGCCGCCTTCGATCTGCCGCATGAGCGTCTCGGCCAGGTGCCTGTAGCGGGCCTGTCTGGTCAGAGTGGCCTCGGTCATGGGGCAGCCTCGACGGGCAGGCCCTCCTCGCTGCGCCAGTCGTGGGCGGCCATGATCCGCAGCCCGTCGAGCGCGGTGCCCTGCGCGGGCACGACCCGGGCCTGCAGGTCTGGCGGGAGACGCGGTGCCATGACCCGGGCGAGGCCGCCCAGCACGGCGAGCGGCTGTCCGGAATCGACCGCGCGCACGGCGCTTTCCAGCTCTGCCCCGGCGGCTTCCAGCAGGCCCCGGGCGACCGCGTCGCCTGCCTCGGCCGCCTCGATGACCTGCGGGGCCAGGGAGGCGAACCGCGTGGCGTCGGCCTCTGCCAGCCAGAGTTGTATGGTGTTGAAATCGCCGCCGACCTCGCGGCGCAGCGCGTCGAAGAGGCGGCTGTCCTCCGGGTGGCGTCCGTCCAGGTGGCGGGCCAGCAGGGCCACTGCCCGGTTGCCGAGCCAGCCGCCGCTGCCCTCGTCGCCGATCTTGTAGCCCCAGGCGCTGGACGAGGTGACGGCACCCTGCGCGGACAGGGCATATGCGGCAACGCCGGTGCCCACCGCCAGCACGATCCCGGGCCGCCCGCCATGCGCGCCCACAAGTGCGGCGAAGCCATCGGTGACGATCGCGATGTCGGAGGCGCCGACCGGGTTCGCCGCGCGAAATTCGGCCTGTCTTTGGGGCGAGCGGCCCCCGGCGAATCCGCACCACAGCCGCGCGCCCTCGATCGGGCGGCTGGTCTTTTCGGACAATTCGGAAAGGCCGCTGGTGATGCTGCGCCAGGCCCGTTCAACGCCATAGGTCAGGTTGGAGGGGCCGGCGCCGGCCTCTGCCAGAACGTCCCCGTCGTCGCCCAGGGCGCGCAGGCGCGAACCTGTACCGCCACCGTCGATCACGACAAGGGGGATATGAGGTGACATGGGGTGCGAACCCTTCCTTCAATGGGTGTCTTGGGCAGCCTAGGCAATGGACGTGCCAATTACAATACCAAAACTTTGTTTGGTATTATATATATTGAATTGGTCTTGCTATTGGAGTTAATATTCGCGAATGTTGGGGGCAGGAACGATTCGCCGTCCGCGCCGCTGAGCATGGTGGCCGGGCTGCTCGGGTCGCTCTCGATCGCCCCGGTGTGCCCCTGGCGCACGCCGTCGTCGGATCACGGAAAGCAACGACGCCAGGCCATAAAAGAGGGAGTGCGAGATAACGCGCATCATGAAGACCACGACGGCCACGCTGGCGCTTTGCGTCGCCGGGGCCGCTGCGCTGGCGCAGGACGCCACGCTGACCATTGAAAGCTGGCGGTCCGAGGATCAGGCGATCTGGGACGATGTCCTGATCCCCGCCTTCGAGGGCAGCCACCCGGGAATCGAGGTACAGTTCACACCGACCTCGCCCACCGAATACAATGCGGCGCTCAACGCGCGGCTTGATGGGGGCACCGGCGGCGATCTGATCACCTGCCGGCCCTTCGACGGCTCGCTTGCGCTTTACCAGCGCGGCCAGCTGTCGGACATCGCGGACATTGACGGGCTGGACAACTTCCCGGATTTCGCCAAGGCCGCCTGGCAGACCGATGACGGCAGCGCGACCTTCTGCGTGCCCATGGCCTCGGTCATCCACGGCTTCATCTACAATGCTGAAGCCTTCGCCGAACTGGGCCTGGAAGAGCCCGAGACGGAGGACGAGTTCTTCGCCGTGCTCGACGCCTTCGCGGACGACGGCACCTATACGCCGCTGGCCATCGGCTCGGCCGACCAGTGGGAAGCGGCCACCATGGCCTATACCAACATCGGGCCGACCTACTGGAATGGCGAAGAGGGCCGCCAGGCGCTGCTTGATGGCTCGGCGGAATTCACCGACCCGCAGTTCGTCGAACCCTTCGAGGTGATGCAGCGCTGGAACGACTACATGGGCCGCTCCTACCAGGCGCAGGGCTACACCGACAGCCAGAACCTCTTTACCCTGGGGCGCGCGGCGATCTATCCGGCCGGCTCTTGGGAGATTGGCGGCTTCAATCAGCAGGCCTTCTTCGAGATGGGGGCCTTCCCGCCGCCGGTCCAGGCCGCGGGCGATACCTGCTACATTTCGGACCATACCGACATCGGCATCGGGATGAACGCGTCGACCGACAACCCGGAGGCCGCGCGCACCTTCCTCGAGTGGGTCGCAAGTGCCGAGTTTGCCGAGCTCTATACCAACCAGCTGCCCGGTTTCTTCTCGCTGTCGAATGCGCAGTTCGCCGTCGAGGACCCGCTGGCGCAGGAGATGATCTCATGGCGGCAGGACTGCGAGAGCACGATCCGCGTCGCCCACCAGATCCTGTCTCGTGGTGAGCCGAACACCTGGAACACCATGTGGACGGTCAGCGCCAACGTCTTCAACGAAGGCGTTACCCCGCAGGAGGCTGTGCAGACGCTCCAGGAGGGACTGGAAGCCTGGTACGAACCGCATCAAGACTGATCCTCTGACCCGGCACGCCCCCGCCAGACGCGGGGGCGTGCCTTCAGCCGCGCCAAGATCAAGATGGAGGACCTGACGTGTCCGACCCCACGACAGATCAGCCCGAGGCCGCACCGCCCCCCACCGCCCCCCGCCGCAAGCGCCGCCGGGGTGGGGGTGCTCATATCTTCGTCTTCCTGGCCCCGGCGGTGCTGATCTACTCGGTCTTCTCGATCTACCCGCTGGTCGAGAGCCTGCGTCTGAGCCTTTTCGACGGGCTCGAGGATGGCACAGCCGTCTGGGCGGGTCTCGACAACTACACCACGCTGCTTTTCGATCCCAACTGGGCCACGCAGTTCTGGCGGGCCTTCTGGAACAACCTCGTCCTCTTTTTCATTCACATGGTGGTGCAAAACCCGCTTGGGTTGCTGCTTGCCGCATTGCTAAGCCTTGCACCACGTTTCGGGTCGGCCTACCGGACGCTGATCTTCGTGCCGACGCTGCTGTCGGTGGTCATCGTTGGCTTTATCTGGGAGCTGATTCTCTCGCCGCTTTGGGGTGTCTCCGAGACGCTGCTGGGCACGGTCGGTCTCGCCTGGCTCTACCAGCCCTGGCTGGGGCTGGAGTCCAGTGCGTTGGCCACGGTCTCGCTGATATCGGTCTGGCAATACGTGGGCATCCCGATGATGCTGATCTATGCCGCGCTGCTGTCGATCCCGGACGAGTTGATCGACGCCGCCCGGGTGGACGGGCTGAACGGCTGGTGGATCTTCTGGAAGATCAAGCTGCCGCTGATCCTGCCGACCCTCGGGATCGTCGCGATCCTGACCTACATCGGCAACTTCACGGTCAGTTTTGATCTGATCTACTCGATCCAGGGGGCGCTGGGGGCGCCGAACTTTTCGACCGATGTCATGGGCACCCTGCTTTTCCGGACCTTCTTCGGCCAGCAACTCCAGGTCGGCGATACCCACATGGGCGCGACCATCGCCAGCATGATGTTCTTCATCATCCTCGTGGGGGTGACGATTTATCTGGTGCTGGTCCAGCGCCGTCTGCAACGCTACGAGATGTGAGGGCAAATCCATGACCGAGACCGCATCCAGCAGCCGTACCCATCCCCGCCGCGCCCGGGGCCTCTCGACCCGGGTCGCCGTGCACGGGGTGCTTGCGGGCTATACCCTGATCGCGATCTTTCCGGTCTTGCTGGTGATCCTGAACTCCTTCAAGAACCGCCGCGGTATCTTCACCGACCCGCTGGGCCTGCCCGGCGAGGGGACCTTCAGCCTGGAGGGGTATGCCACGGTTCTGACCGAGGGCGACTTTGCGACCTATTTCTCGAACTCTCTGATCGTCACGGTCAGTGCCTTGTTCCTGATCCTGCTGCTGGGCGCCATGGCGGCCCATGCGCTGGCCGAGTATCGCTTTCGGTTCAATACCCTGCTTGGAATCTACCTGATCCTGGGGATCATGGTGCCGATCCGGCTGGGGACCGTTGCCATCTTGGAACTGATGGTGGACCTCAACCTGGTGAACACGCTTCTGGCGCTGATCCTGGTCTATACCGCGCAAGGCTTGCCGGTGGCCGTCTTCATCCTGACGGAATTCATGCGGACGCTGTCGCGCGACATCAAGGACTGTGCCCGCGTCGACGGGCTGAGCGAATACCGCATCTTCTTCGAGGTGGTCGTGCCGCTGATCCGGCCCGTGCTGGCCACGGTCGCGGTGTTTTCTATGATTCCGATCTGGAATGACCTGTGGTTCCCGCTGATCCTCGCCTCGGGGGATGCCACCAAGACCGTGACGCTGGGCGTGCAGCAGTTCATCGGGCAATACACCGTGAACTGGAGCGCGGTGCTCGCCGCGCTCTCGATCGCCATCCTTCCCGTCCTGGGGCTTTATGCCCTGTTCTCGCGCCAGCTTATCGCCGGCATCACGTCGGGCGCCGTCAAGGGCTGACCCCGCACCACCTTTCGGAGGTTCGAAAAAGTGTCCGAACTCACACTCCAAGACGTTCGCAAGTCCTACGGAGAGGCCAAGGTCATCCATGGGATCGACCTTCAGATCCAGGACGGCGAATTCTGCGTCTTTGTCGGCCCCTCGGGCTGTGGCAAATCTACCCTTTTGCGGATGATCGCGGGGCTGGAATCCATCACCGGTGGCGATGTCGTGATCGGCGGCGAGCAGGTCAACGACATCGCCCCCGCAGACCGGGGTATCGCAATGGTGTTCCAGTCCTACGCGCTTTATCCGCACAAGGATGTCTACGGCAACATGGCCTTCGCCCTGCGCCACGCGGGCGAGGACAAGGCGGTGATCGACGAAAGGGTCCGCAAGGCGGCGGATATCCTGGGGTTGGAGGCCTTGCTGAAACGCCGGCCCAAGGAACTGTCGGGCGGGCAGCGCCAGCGCGTCGCCATTGGCCGGGCCATTGTGCGCGACCCCGAGATATTCCTGTTCGACGAGCCGCTGTCGAACCTCGACGCCGCGCTGCGGGTGCAGATGCGGGTCGAACTCCTGCGGCTGCACCAGCGGCTCAAGACCACCATGATCTATGTCACCCACGACCAGGTCGAAGCGATGACCCTGGCCGACCGAATCGTCGTCCTGCGCGATGGCCGGATCGAGCAGGTGGGCACGCCGCTGGAGCTTTATCACCACCCCGAGAACCGTTTCGTCGCCGGCTTCATCGGCTCGCCAAAGATGAATTTCCTGTCCGCCGAACGCAGCGGCGACGGCACGACGGTGACGACCCATGGCAGCGCCCCCATCGAGGTGCCGGTCCAGCCGCGCGACACGCCCGGCGCCGTCACCCTTGGCATCCGGCCCGAACACGTCGGGCTGGTCGCGCCCGGGGCGGGCGACCTGGATGCCCGCATCCTGGTGGCCGAGCGCCTGGGCGGCGAGACCTTCCTGCACTTCGACCTGGGCGACGACGACGCCTTCATCGTCAAGGCCGACGGCGGCGCCACGCACGAAAGCGGCGAGACCGTGGGGCTAACCTTCCCGCCCGATGCCCTGCACCTGTTCGACGCTGAGGGCGTTTCCTTCGCGCCGCGGCAACGGCACGCGCTGATCGGCTGACACAAAGGACCATGGCATGACCCAGGACATCGACCTTAGCGCCCTCGTCTCGGAGGGACGCAATCCGCGCAGCGCGGAGCTTGATCGTGTGTCTGCGCGCGAGATCGTCGCTCTGATGAACGCCGAGGATGCCGGGGTCGCCACCGCCGTAGGGGCCGAAGCGGATTCCATCGCCGCTGCCGTGGACCGCATCGTCGCGGCTTTCCGCGCCGGGGGGCGTTTGATCTACATCGGAGCGGGCACCAGCGGGCGGCTGGGCGTGCTGGATGCCTCGGAATGCCCGCCGACCTATTCCGTGCCGCCCGGCATGGTCGTCGGCCTGATCGCCGGGGGCGATCACGCGATCCGCCATTCGGTCGAGGATGCCGAGGATGACCATGCGCAGGGGGCGGCCGATCTGGACTCGGTTGAGGTCGGTCCGAACGATGTGGTCGTGGGCATCGCGGTCAGTGGCAAGACGCCCTATGTCCTCGGCGCGCTGGAGCGGGCGCGCGCGGTGGGGGCGGGCACCGTGGCGCTGTGCTGCAACCCCGGCGCCCCGGTGACCGAGATTGCCGAGATCGCCATTTGCCCCGTCGTCGGCCCCGAGGTTCTGACCGGTTCGACGCGTCTCAAGTCCGGCACGGCGCAGAAGATGGTGCTCAACATGCTGTCCACGGCGAGCATGGTGCGCATCGGCAAGAGCTACGGCAACCTGATGGTCGATGTCGCGATCTCGAACGACAAGCTGGCCCGTCGCGCCGTGGGCATCGTGCAGGAGGCCACCGGCTGCACCATGCAGGAGGCCGAGGCGGTCCTCGCGGCCAGCGGTGGCCAGGCGAAACTTGCGATATTGATGCAGATCAGCGGTTACGACGTCGACACCGCCCGGGCCGCCCTGGGGGCTGCGCGCGGGGTCCTGCGCGATGCCATCGCCGCCAGTGGGCTTGGGGCACGGTGACCCGACGGGGATGTCCAGGTCCCTGATCGGTCCGAGGCCAAATCGACAACGCGGGGGAACTGGTGGAGCCGAGGGGAATCGAACCCCTGACCTCGTCATTGCGAACGACGCGCTCTCCCAACTGAGCTACGGCCCCATGTTCCAGTCGCCTGTGTGGCCCCGCGGCGATCCGGTGTCAAGTCAGCGCGTCGCGCAGGTCTGCTGCACTCAGGCGGTGGGCCTGGCCGAAGCCGCCATTGAGAAGTGCCGGTATCGGGGCCAGCTGCAGCAGGTCGAGATCGGCGAAGTCGTAGTAGCGCTGCGCCTTTGAACAGGCGGCAAGCCAGGCGTCCTTGAGCGCGGCCGCGTTCGCCTTCTTGGTCGTAATCTGCAGGGAAAGGGCGGATGAGTCAGGGGTCGCCCCGCGGCCCTGGCGCGCCCACCACGACCGAGGCCGCCGGGTACGATGCGCGACAGCCCGGCTGCCCTCGATCCGGTATCGACCACGTCCAGCGCCGGGGCCTCTGCGGTCATAACAGGACAAGAATCGGTCGCGGGCCAGGCAGGGTCCGGCGTGGGGCACGTCACCCGCTGGACCTGTCTGAACCGTAGCCCCGGCTACCCCCCGGCCCAACAATCGATTGAGTGTGCCGCCAACACGGGATAGCGTTCTCGCAGCGTTGCAACCAAACTCCCGGGGGACCCATGGCAAAGACAGTCGAAGACCTGGTCAAGGTGGCTCGTGCCGAGGTGCCTGCGATCTCGCCGGCCGAGGCCAAGCGCCTGCACGGCTCCGAGGGGGTGGTTTTCCTTGACGTGCGCGAACCGGTCGAGGTGGCCGCGGGCAAGGTCAAGGGCGCCGTTGCGATTCCGCGCGGGGTCCTGGAATTCCAGGTCGGTTCGATCGAGAACCGCCCCGAGGCCCTGTCGGAGGACAAGACGGTGATCGTCTATTGCGCCGGCGGCGGGCGGGCCGCGCTGGCGGGCCAGACGCTGCGCGCGATGGGCTTCGAGGATGTGCGCAACCTGGGCGGTTACAAGGACTGGGTCGAGGCCGAGGGCGAGACCGAGCGCGACGTCTGATCCGGATCAAGGCGCGTCTTCGCGTTTCGGTGCATGCTGTGCCGACACAAGAGGAGGAAAGCCATGTACAGTCACATCCTGATTCCCGTCGCCTTCGAGGGTGACCACCCGACGAAACCGGCCGAGCAGATCGCCCATACCTTGTCTGCCCCCGGGGCGCGGGTGACGTTCCTGCACGTTATGGAGGAATTGCCCGCCTACGCGATCAGCTACGTCCCCGAAGGTTATGACGAAGAGACACGCGCCGCCGTGCAGGCCCAGCTTGACGGCAAGGCCGAAAATTTCGCCAAGGGCGAGGCGGTGGTGATTCACGGGCATTCGGGCCGGACGATCGTGGAGTGGGCCGGGGACAATGGGGTGGACCTGATCGTCATTGGGTCGCACCGCCCCGGCCTGGCCGATTACTTTCTCGGCTCGACCGCTGCGCGGGTCGTGCGCAACGCGCAATGCGCGGTGCATGTGCTGCGCTGAGACGGTTTCAGAACTCGAGCCAGGTTTCGAAAAAAAGCCCGGTGCCCCGGTCGCCGGTCAGGGTATGGCTGGCCCCGGCATTGAGCCGCAGCCTGTCGCTGACCCGGTGGATCACCGAGGGCCGCACCCTGGCGTAAGGGTCGCCCGCGTGCCCGAGGCCGGAGTGGAATTGCAGCATCGCCGACCAGGCGGGGGTCATGTGATAACCGCCTGTCAGGTCAAGCTTGGCCTCGATGTCGTCCTCGGCCAGGTCGCTCAGCAGGCGGCCCTCGGCTGTGATCCATCCTGCGTCCGAGCCCTGCCCCCAGGCCAGCCCCACTGAGGCCAGTCGGTCCACCTGGTCCGTCTCGGCCCCGGCGGCATCATACTGGATGCTGTCGAAGGTGCTGCGGGTTTCGGTAATTCCCGGACAAGCATTTCAGTAATTCCCGGACACGCGTTTCGGTAATTCCCTGTACCGGGGCACGGTTCTGAGACAGCGCGTTGCGCTGGTTAGGCCGCCATTTTAACCTCCGTGACGGCTTCGGGTTCAAGGGCTTTTTGCTCGGCCCTGATCTGAT
>NZ_JBKOTX010000099.1:0-20490 GCF_047086965.1 Roseovarius halophilus (ex Wu et al. 2025)
CTCTTTCGGCCAAGTCACTCCGGCCGCAGGACGGCACCGGGGTTCATGATCCCCGGCGGATTCGGCTGGGCGCTCCGGCTTGTCTGGCGGTTCACATGGTCGATCGGGCTGGTCACCGCCCTGATCGTCGCGATCGGCGTTTCCTATCAGTACACGAGGCTGCCCGACGTCTCGGAACTGCTTGACGGGCGGGCGCGCGGCTCGGTCACCCTGCTCGACCGCGACGGCGAGGTGTTCGCGTGGCGCGGTGACCAGTTCGGCGGCATCGTGACGGCCCAAACGGTGTCCAAGCACCTGCGGAACGCGGTCGTGGCAACCGAGGACAAGCGTTTCTACTGGCATCCGGGGATCGACCCCATCGGCATTGCCAGCGCCATCCGCATCAACCTGAGCGAGGGGCGCGGCCCGCTGTCGGGGCACGGGGGCTCCACGCTGACGCAGCAGACCGCCAAGCTGCTGTGCCTCGGTGTGCAATACGAGAAGGGAAAGTGGGACTCCGAAGCCGATTACGTGGCCGACTGCCGGCGCACGTCGCTATGGCGCAAGGTCAAGGAAGCGGTCTACGCGCTGGCGATGGAGATAAAGTACGAAAAGGACGAGATCCTGTCGATCTACCTCAACCGTGCCTATCTCGGCAGCGGCGCCTACGGGGCCGAAGCCGCGGCGCAACGCTATTTCGGCAAGCCGGCTGCCCGGCTCGATGCCGCGGAAGGGGCGATGCTTGCCGGGCTGCTGACGGCGCCCACACGGCTGGCGCCGACGACCGACCTGCAACGATCGCAGGATCGCGCGGCAACCGTGCTGCGCCTGATGTGGGAGCAGGATTACCTGACCCGCGAGGAAATGGCGGCCGCGCGGACGGATCCGGCCACCCTGAGCGAGGCCGCGGAAAAACAGGCCGGCGGGTATTTCGCGGACTGGGTCATGGGGGACGGCCCCGAGTTCTTCACCCGCGACACGACCGAGGACGTGATCATCAAGACGACGCTCGACCAGCGGCTGCAGAAAGCCGCCGAGGACGCGCTGAAACACGTCTTCGACACCAAGGTCCGCGACGGGTCCGAAGCGCAGGCGGCCATCGTCGTCATGTCGGCCGACGGCGCCGTCCGCGCCATGGTCGGCGGCCGCAAGACCAAGGTGACAGGCGCCTTCAACCGCGCCACCATGGCCAATCGCCAGACGGGCTCAGCGTTCAAGCCCTTCGTTTACGCCACGGCACTGGAACTGGGCTATTCCCACGATTCGACCGTGGTCGACGAGCCCTACTGCCTCGACATTGCCGGGTCGGGCCGGTGGTGCCCCGAGAACTACACCCGCGAACATTACGGGCGGGTCACGCTGACCCGGGCGCTGCAACGGTCACTGAACGTGCCGGCGGTGAAGATATCCGAAAGCGTCGGCCGCGATCTCGTGCGCAAGGTCGCCAGCGATTTCGGAATCGCGAGCGACCTTGCCGACGGCCCTGCGCTGGCGCTCGGGGCATCCGAAAGCACGCTGCTCGAGATGACGGGCGCCTATGCGGGCATCCTGAACGGCGGGTCGTCGGTCACGCCCTACGGATTGAAGGAACTTCGGCTGCTGGGCGAAGACGCGCCGCTGATGAATGCCGGCGGCGGGATCGGGGAACGGGTGATTCGCGAAGATGCCGCGCGGGAGCTTATCCACATGATGAGCCGCGTGGTCGATGGCGGCACGGGCGCCCGCGCCAAGCTGCCCGGCCGCGAGGCCGCGGGCAAGACGGGCACGACACAGGCCGCCCGCGATGCCTGGTTCCTGGGATTCACCGCCGATTACGTCGCCGGGGTCTGGATGGGCTATGACGACAATACCCCGCTGACCGGCGTGACGGGCGGGGGGCTGCCGGCGGAAATCTGGAAGGAAACCATGCAACGCGTGCATGACGGGATGCCGGCCCGCCCCCTGCCGATGACGCGTCCGGCCCCGGAACCGGAACGCCCCCGCGAGGATCGTCAGCCGCGTGGACGGGAGAACGGCAACGCGATCGAGAACATCCTGCGCGGGCTTCTGGGTGACCCGTGACGGCCTCGGCGACGATCAGCCGGCGCGGCGCAAGTCCGAGATCATGGCGTCGAAGTCGCCATTGTTGCGATCCAGCATCGCGCCGATCTCGGTGCGTTCGCTCAGGCGCAGGCTGACGCCCTCGATGACCATGTCGAAGAAAAGGTCCTCTCCGGACCTGTCCGACACAAGGAAGCTGACCTCGAACGGCGCTTCGCCGCGCAGGTACGCCATGGAGCGGACCTCGTGCCACGACTTGACCTCGCGCACGCCCTTGACCTCGATCCGGCCGCCGACGAACTCGTTGAAGCGCTTGCCGTACTTGCGCGCGACGTAGCCGCGGAACGCCTCGACGAAGACGCGCATCTGCGATGCGCTGATCCGGCGCGCGTCGGCGCCCAGCGTCGACCGCGCGATGATGTTCACATCGGCATAGCGGATGAAGATCCGCTCGAATTCACGGATCATGCCCGACAGCGACTGCTCCGAGGAAATGACCGCGTTGATATCGGCCACCACCTGATCGACAAGCGCGCGCGCCTTGGCGTCGGTCAGCGCGACGGCGCCACCCGGCAGAAGGGCGGTGGCACCGGACGTGACGGCGACACCGATGAAACGACGGCGGGAAAGATCACTGGTCATACGGGTCCTCCGGTACTGTACTGTAGGGGTCATCGTACGGGTCCAGATAATCATCCTCGCGCCCGTTGCCCAGCTCGAATTCGCGGTTCTGGAGGTAGAACGAGCGCGCCTGCGCGTAACTGTCCGCACTGTCATAGAGGATCGAATCGATCGTGTCCGAAAAGCGGCCGCGATTGCTCAGCCCTGACGAGACCGACGCCGCCGTGCCGTAATAGTTCTCGGGCGACTCGAGCACGAAGCTGAGCGGGTTGGTGAAAAGGTCGACGACCATGCCGGCCGTCGCGCGCTCGGTCGACGGGCCCAGCAGCGGCAGCTCCATGTAGCCGCCCTGCCGCACGCCCCAGACATGCAGCGTCTGCCCGAAATCGGCCTCGGTGGCGTCGGGCATGCCCAGTTCCGTGGCCGGGTCCAGCATCCCGCCCAGGCCGACGGTGGAATTCACGACGAAACGGTACGTGTCCTCGGTCGCGCCGCGCATGTTGCCCTGAAGCATGTTGTTGACCACGGCCCCCGGCAGCGCGAGGTTGTCAGCGAAACGGCTGATCACCGTCTCGATATCGTCCGGCAGGAAATTGCTGTACCCCTTTCCCGCCGGCCGGATCACCGCCCGGTCGAGGGAGCGGTTGAATTCGTGAACCTGCCGGTTCGTCTGCTCATAGGGGTCAAAGGGTTCGCCCGGCGGCAGCGACGGGTCGCGCTTCGCGCAGCCCGACAGCACCACGACAGCTGCAAGGAACGCGGCGGCAAGGCTGCGGCGCGACAGGTTTGGAACAGGTGTTTGCGGCAAAATCTTCAACCACGCATTCAATTTGTGACGTTCTGGATGAGCCAACGGCGGACCCCGCGGCCACGGCCTTCCGCGACATTAAATTGCTGTAGCAGAAAGTCCAGATAACCTGTAAGCCGGTCCGGGCATTGAGTTCAAGCGCATAGGCCGGAAGGCGCTCATGGCCACGGGGTCGGGGATGAACAAGAAGGCAATCGAAGCGGGCAAGGACGAACTGCGCGAGGCGCGAAAGGAAAGCCGGTACCTGTATTGGTTCGTGGCCGTTTTCAGCTTCTTCGCCAACCTTTTGATGCTGACAGGCCCGTTGTACATGCTGCAGGTGTACGACAGGGTTCTCGGCAGCCGGTCGGTGGAGACGCTCATCGCGCTGTCGGTTCTGGTGGCGTTCCTGTACGGCATGATGGGGTTGATGGACTATGCCCGCGGCCGGATCATGGGTCGCGTCGGGGCCCGCTTTCAGGCCCGGCTGGACCGCCGGGTGTTCGACGCGGTGATTCGAAAGGCGGCGGTCAGCCCGGACGAGGGCACCACGACCGGCCTGCGCGATCTGGAATCGGTCCAGCGGTTCATGACATCGCCGATTTTCACCGCGATCTTCGACATCCCGTGGACGCCGTTCTTCATCTTCGCGATCTGGCTGTTTCATCCGTGGCTGGGGACGCTCGCGCTCATCGGCGGCTCGTTGCTGATCCTGGTGACGGCGATCAACCAGATCGTGACGCGCAAGCCGGTGACCGAGGCCAACCGCGCCGCCGTCGCCGCCGAAATGGTTTCCGAACAGATCCGCGGCGAATCCGAGATGGTCCAGGCCATGGGGATGCGTGACGCCGCCTTCACCCGCTGGCAGGTCGCACGGGGCAAGGCGCTCAAGGAACAGATCCGCTCGGCCGATCTGGGCGGGTCCTTCACCACCTCGACCAAGACGTTCCGGCTGTTCCTGCAATCCGCGATGCTGGGCCTCGGCGCGTACCTCGTGTTGCTGGGCGAACTGACCCCCGGCGCAATGATCGCCGGGTCGATCCTGCTGGGCCGGGCGCTTGCCCCGATCGAGCAGGCCATGGGCCAGTGGCCGCTGGTGCAGCGCGCGATCAAGGGCTGGAACAGCCTCGCCGAACTTCTGGGGCAGGTGCCACCCGAAAAGCCGCGGACGGCATTGCCCAAGCCGCGCGCCCTGCTCGAGCTTCAGCAGGTTACCGTCATCCCGCCGGGCGAACAGCATGCCGCGCTGAAGAACGCCAGCTTCACCGTCAAGCCGGGCCACGCGGTCGGGGTCATCGGCCCGTCCGGGGCCGGGAAATCGACGCTTGCGCGCGCGCTTACCGGGGTGTGGCGCCCGGCAGGCGGCAAGATCCGGCTCGATGGGGCGGCGCTGGACCAGTACGAGCCGGGCGTTCTGGGCCAGCATGTGGGCTACCTGCCGCAGCGCGTGCAGCTTTTCGAGGGCACCATCGCAGAGAACATCGCGCGGTTGTCGTCGCAGCCCGATTCCGAGCAGGTGGTCGAAGCGGCCAAGAAGGCCGACGCGCACGACATGATCCTCAAGCTGCCCAACGGCTACGACACCCGGGTCAGCGCGGGCGGCGGGCGGCTGTCCGGCGGGCAGGTGCAGCGCATCGGCCTTGCCCGCGCGATGTACGGCGACCCGGTGGTGCTGGTCCTCGACGAGCCCAACTCGAATCTCGACAACGAGGGCAGCGAGGCGGTGAACAAGGCCATCAAGGGCTTCAAGTCGGAAGAGCACGCGGTGCTCATCATGGCGCACAGGCCCGCGGCCATCAAGGAATGCGACATGCTGCTGATGCTCGAAGGCGGCGCCGTGCGCGCCTACGGACCCAAGGAACAGGTCCTGCAGGAAGTCACCAAGAACTACGCTGACATCCAGAAATCCGGCGGTCACGGGGGGGTGCAATGAGCGATCCGTCCACCGACAACGCGTGGTCCACGCGAAAACCGATGATCATCGGGCTGCTTGGCCTGCTGCTGCTGGTCGGCGGGTTCGGCACATGGGCCAGCCTGACGCAGATTTCAGGGGCCATCATCGCGGGGGGCCAGATCGAGGTTGATCAAAATCGCCAGGTCATCCAGCACCCGGATGGCGGCGTCGTGGAAGCCATCCTTGTCGATGAGGGCGACCAGGTGGAAGCCGGCGACGTGCTGATCAAGCTGGACCCCACGGAACTTCGCTCGGAACTCGCGATCACGGAAAGCCAGCTTTACGAGCTGATGGCCCGCCGCGGCCGGCTGGAGGCGGAGCGCGACGGCGACGACGAGATCACCTTCGATCCGCTCCTGCTGGAGGCCGCCGAGACCAATTCCGATGCCGCCGAACTGCTCGCGGGTCAGCGTCGGCTCCTGCAGGCACGTGCCGAATCGACCGCCAACGAGATCGAGCAGCTTCAGAAACGCCGCGCCCAGATTTCCAACCAGATCGAGGGCGTCGATGCGCAGCAGCAGGCCCTTGACCGCCAGCTCGACCTGATCTCGCAGGAACTGACGAACCAGAAATCGCTGCTGGAACGCGGTCTTGCGCAGGCGACCCGTGTCCTCGGCCTGCAGCGCGAAGAAGCCCGGCTCAGCGGCACGATGGGCGATCTGGAGGCACAGAAGGCGCAATCGCTCGGGCGCATCACGGAAATCGACATCCAGATCCTGTCCCTTCGGACGACCCGGCGCGAAGAGGCGATCACCAACCTCCGCGATCTGCAATACCGCGAACTGGAACTGCGCGAACAGCGCCGCGCGCTGCTCGAGCAACTCAACCGGCTCGACATTACCGCGCCGGTTTCCGGTATCGTCTACGGGCTGGAGGTGTTCGCGCTGCGCTCGGTCGTGCGCCCGGCGGACCCGGTGATGTACATCATCCCGCAGGACCGGCCGCTTGTGATCAATGCGCGGGTGGAACCCATCCACATCGACAAGCTGCATGTCGGGCAGGACGTGACCCTGCGGTTCTCCGCACTGGACCAGCGCAGGACGCCGGAACTGACCGGACAGGTTGTCCAGATATCCGCCGATGCCTTCACCGATGAACGATCGCAGCAATCCTACTACCGCGCCGAAATCGTCCTGAGCGAGGGCGAACAGGCCAAGCTGCCCGAGGATACGACGCTGATCCCGGGGATGCCCGTCGAGGCATTCATCCGCACGGAGGACCGCACGCCGATCGCCTATCTGGTCAAGCCCTTCACAGATTATTTCACCAAGGCGTTCCGCGAATAGCGACGGCGGCGCGGCACTGGGGCCGCGAATCCGGTTTCCTTCGGCGCGGGCATTGGCTAGCGTCCACGCGAACAACGGGCAATGACGTCAGGAGACAAGGAATGGGAAACTTCGAAAAAAAACTGGCCGAACTGGGTGTCACCCTGCCCGATGCGCCCGCGCCGGCGGCGAACTACGTGCCTTACGTGCAGGTTGGCGACATGCTGTATGTCTCGGGCCAGATATCCAAGGACGGCGATACGCTGATCACCGGCAAGCTGGGCGATGACATGGACACCGCCGCCGGGGCCGAGGCCGCCAAGGCCTGCGCGATCGCGCTTCTGTCGCAGGTCAAGGCGGCCTGTGGTGGCGATCTCGATCGGCTCAAGCGCGTGGTCAAGCTGACGGGCTTCGTGAACTCCACCCCCGATTACGGCGAGCAGCCGATGGTCATCAACGGCGCTTCCGATTTCGTCGGCGAAGCGTTGGGCGAGGCCGGCAAGCATTCGCGCTCGGCCGTTTCCGCCGCGGCGCTGCCCTTCGGCGTCGCGGTCGAGATCGAAGGCATTTTCCAGATCGGATGACCCCCCTGCCCGATGCCTTCCTGCGGCGGCCACTGGCACATCGCGCCTTGCACGACGTGACCGATGGCCGCCCCGAGAACTCGCGCGCCGCGATCCGCGCGGCCATCGCCGCCGGGTATGGCATCGAGATCGACCTGCAATTGTCGCGTGATGGCCGCGCGATGGTGTTCCATGACTACGACCTTGGCCGCCTCGCGCGTGGCAAGGGGCCCATACGGCAGCGCGACGCGGATGACCTCGCGAATACTCGCCTTCTTGGCGGTGACGAGGGCATTCCCACCTTCCGGGAAATACTGGAACTGGTGGCGGGCCGGGTGCCCCTGCTGGTGGAACTGAAAGACCAGCACGGCCGGATGGGCCCGGGCGATGGCCTGCTGGAACACGCGGCGGCCGCGGACCTGGCCGGGTATAGCGGGCCGGTGGCGCTGATGTCGTTCAACCCGCATTCGGTCATCGCGCTTGCCACGCTGCGCCCCGAACTGCCGCGCGGCCTTGTGACCTGCCCGTTCACGGCCGAGGACTGGCCATTGCTCAGCCCCGAAACCCGCGACCGCCTGCGCGGCATCCCCGATTTTCACCGCGCCGGCGCCTGTTTCGTCAGCCATCAGGCCGCGGATCTGGGCCGTCCCCGCGTCGCGGAACTCAAGGCGGGCGGCGCGGCCATCCTGTGCTGGACCGTCCGTTCGCCCGCGGCCGAAGCCACGGCCCGGCACATTGCCGACAATATCACGTTCGAAGGATTTCTTCCCGCCATCACGTCTTGATCCGGGCCGAACCAGCCACAGTTTTATGCGCCAGACGGGAAACGGGCAGCCATGAGCGAACAGGAAATCACGGTCACCCTGCATGACAGCCTTGCGCGGGTCGATGCCGCCGCATGGGATGCCTGCGCCTGTCCCGAAGCCGCCGGCGGCGCCCGGCCGGAGGATCCGTTCACGACCCACCGCTTTCTGCTGGCGCTCGAGGAAAGCGGCTCGGTCGGGCCCGGCACCGGGTGGGAGCCGCATTACATCACCGCCGAAGCCGACGGTCAGATCATCGCCTGCGCGCCGCTTTACGCCAAGTCCCACAGCCAGGGCGAATACATATTCGATCACAACTGGGCCCATGCCTATGAACGGGCCGGCGGGCGCTATTATCCCAAGCTTCAGATCGCCGTTCCCTTCACCCCCGTGACCGGACGCCGCCTGCTGACACGCCCCGGTTTCCACGAACAGGGGCAGGCCGCACTGGTGCAGGGCGCCACCAGGGTGGCGCGCGAAAATCGCCTGTCCTCGCTGCACGTCACCTTCTGCACCGGCGCCGAGGCCGAGGCGGCCGAGGCGCTCGGCCTGATGCGGCGCACCACGCAGCAATATCACTGGCTCAACGAGGGCTACGCCGATTTCGACGCCTTCCTTGCCTCGCTCAGTTCCCGCAAGCGCAAGAACATCCGCAAGGAACGCGCGCAGGCCCAAGATTTCGGCGGCACGATCCGCAGCTATTCGGGCGACGAGATCGAACCGCATCACTGGGATGCCGTCTGGCAGTTCTACCAGGACACCGGTGCGCGGAAATGGGGGATGCCCTACCTGACCCGGGCCTTTTTCGAGATCGCGCATGAGCGGTTGCGCGACGACATTCTGCTGGTTCTTGCCCAGCATGAAGACCGTGCGGTGGCGGGGGCAATGAACCTCATCGGCGCCTCTGCCCTGTACGGGCGCTACTGGGGCTGCGCGGTACATCACCCCTGCCTGCACTTCGAGCTGTGCTATTACCAAGCGATGGATTTCGCCATCGCGCACGGGCTGTCGCGGGTCGAGGCCGGCGCGCAGGGCGAACACAAGCTGGCCCGCGGCTACCTGCCGACCGAAACCCATTCGCTGCACTGGATGGCCGAGCCGGGTTTCGCCGAGGCCGTGGCGCGCTACCTTGATGCGGAGCGGGCCGCCGTGGCAGAAGACATCGAGGTACTGACCGGCTACGGCCCGTTCCGCAAGGCACAAGTGGAGGATCACCAATGACGGAAAAGCTAAGCGACACCGCGCGCAAGACCACGCTGGAGCCGCTGCTCGAAGCCGGCTGGAGCATGGTCGAGGGGCGCGACGCGATCCGCAAGGAATTCAGCTTCGGCAGTTTCGTGGAGGCATTCGGCTTCATGACCCGCGCGGGCATCTGGGCGGAAAAATGGAACCACCATCCCGAATGGTTCAACGTCTACAACCGCGTCGATGTCACGCTGAGCACGCATGACGTTGGCGGGCTCAGCTCCCTCGACGTGAAGCTGGCGCGGAAAATGGATTCGCTGGCCGGATGACGGACGGCTGACATTCGACAGGGGGCGGGAAAGCCGCGGCGTCCCGCCCCTTGATCGTCATATCGTCTGGTCATACGCCCCGACCGATTGTTCCGTGCGGATCACGGCATCGAGATCGGCAAAGATCGCGCGCATTTCCGCCTCGGACTCGCTGCTTTCGCACACGACGACCAGGTTGGGAGTGTTCGAACTGGCCCGCACCAGCCCCCACGACCCGTTGTCGAGAATGACTCGCGCACCGTTCACCGTGACCACTTCCTTTACCGGGCGCCCGCCCACGGTCTCGCCGGCCTCGTGCTTTGCCACCAGCTTCTGCACCAACCTGTCCAGCACCTCGTATTTCTCGGTGTCGGGGCAATAGGGAGACATGGTCGGCGTCGAGAATGTCTCGGGCAGGGCGCGGCGCAGATCGCTCATCGACATGTCGGGGTTGCGGTCCATCAGCTTGCAAATCTCGACGGCCACCCGCATCCCGCAATCATAGCCACGGCCGATCGGCTCGGCGAGGAAGTAATGGCCGGATTTCTCGAAACCGGCCAGCGCGCCGATCTCCTTGACCCGACGCTTCATGTGGCTGTGTCCCGTCTTCCAGTAATCCGCCTTGACCCCGTTTTTCCGCAATTCGGGGTCGGATGCGAAAAGGCCGGTGGATTTCACATCGGCCACGAAGGTCGCGCCCGGATGCAGCTTGCTCAGGTCCCGCGCGAGAATGACACCGACCTTGTCGGCAAAGATTTCCTCCCCTTCGTCATCGACCACGCCGCAGCGGTCGCCGTCACCGTCGAACCCCAAGGCCAGATCGGCGCCCGACCGTCGCACGGCATCCGCCATGTCGTGCAGCATCTCCATCGCCTCGGGGTTGGGATTGTAATGCGGGAACGTGTAATCCAGCTCGTTGTGGCTCGGCACGACCTCCACGCCGATCCGCCTGAAGAGTTCGGGGGCGAAGGCGCTCGCGGTGCCGTTGCCCGTGGCGCACACCACCTTGAGCGGGCGGCTCATCCTGAAATCGCCAACCAGATCGTCAAGATAGGCCTCGTGCACGCCGTCCACGAATTCATACCCCCCGCCGGGATGCGGGTTGCCGCGGCCCTCCAGCACGATGTCGCGCAGCTCGCCCATCTCGTCCGGGCCATGTGTCAGCGGACGGTCGAATCCCATTTTCACCCCTGTCCACCCATTGGGGTTGTGGCTGGCCGTGACCATCGCCACCGCCGGCACGTCGAGGTGAAACTGCGCGAAATACGCCATCGGGCTGAGCGCCGGGCCGATATCCTTCACATGGATGCCGGCCTGCATGAGGCCCAGCATCAGCGCGTTCTTGATCGACAACGAATAATCCCGGTAATCGTTGCCCACGGCGATTACAGGCGCGATGCCGCGGCGCCGCATCTGCGTGCCAAGCCCGAGGCCAAGCGCCGTCATGCCCGGCAGGTTGATCTGGTCCGGGTATTGCCAGCGAGCATCGTATTCGCGGAAACCGGTTGGCGCGATCATCGGATCGCGCAGGAAGGACCAACTGTTCGGGGTGACTGTCGGGTCGGGGCGTTGCATCGTGTGAACCTGTTTTGTTGTCAAATTTTCCGCCCGGGGGGCACTGTCTCTTGGCGTCTAATTCGTCCGGGCCGGCGGCCGGGCCGCGCTGCACCAGTGCCATGCCGGGAACCTTTCCGGCAAGGGCCGGCGGCGCCGCCCGCCGCGGTCAGGACGACACCTGCTCGCGCAGGACGGACGCGGTAAGCGAAATCATCAGGTAGATCCCCGAAAAGATCAGGAAGGCCAGGAGCGTATTCTCGAAGGCCCGCGGAAAGGACGGATCCTGCGACGCGACCGGCTTGACGCTGACGGTCAGGTAACGCACCTGCTTGTTCGCCTCGATCTCGTTCTGGCGCATGGTTTCGAGGGCGGATTGCAGCACCATGTCCGACGTCGCCAGATCGGCCTGTGCCATCTGGATATCGGCGGCCTTGGACGCGAGCGAGCTGTCGCCTTCCGTCGCCTTCGTCAGCCGGTCTTTCTGCTTGTCCAGTTCCGCCTGCAGCACCTCGACCTCGCTGCGCAGCGCCTCCACCTTGGCCGTGTTCGGCCGGGCATTGTTCAACTGCGTGTTCAGCGCCAGTTCCTTTTCCTGAAGCTGCATCTCGACCGAATTGATCAGCGCGCGGATGCTGGCGATCTCGCCCTCTGGATCGAGGATCGAGCCCTCCTGAAGCTGGACGAGCCGCTCCTGCGCCGCACGCCGCTCGGCCTTGGCCTCTTCCAGGCTTTCGCGGGCCACCTTGACGGCATCGCGGCGCTTTTCCTGGCTCAGTTCGTCGACACGCTGCTCGGCATAGTCGATCAGCTTCTGCGAAAACTGCTCGCTGACCTGCGGATCCGCGCTGGCCACCTCCATCCGGATGACGCCCTCGGTCGGGTCATACCCGAGTGTCACGAATTTCTGGTACAGGTCGTAGGCATCCTCGTTCGTGGCATCGTCCGGCAACCGCTGGATCGGGTCGATCCAGTCCTGGCTGAAATGCTCGCGGAAGCCCACGTCCTCGTCCAGCCGCAGCATGGCGTCCTTGGATTGCAGGTAGGATTGCGTGGCGATCGAATCCTGCCCGGTGGCAAAGGCGGTTCCGCTGAACATGCCCGCGGCAGGCGAACCGCCCTGCCCGTCCGCGGTCAGGATCAGGAATTCCGACTTGGTCGAATACATGGGCGTGGCCATGAAATAATAGTAATACCCCACCAGCAGCGTCGGCAGAAAGACGAAGGCCGCCAGCCGCGACAGCAGCAGCAGCAGCTTGCGGCGCCGGCGCCGCGCGATGTCACGCTGGATTTCCTGTATCTCGCGGGCGCGCCTGTCCGCCGGGCTGATCTGTTCGGTCGAGGGCAGCGTCTGGGATTCGACAGGAACGGTCTGGGGCAGCTGGACCTTCTGCTGCTGCGCAGTATCCTTGCGCGCGCCGTCCGGCGCCACGAGTTCGAGGATGTTGGCACGCTGGAACGGGTCCACCCCCTTGGTCCGCAATTGCCGCACCGCGTCGAAATCCGATGTCGGCGCCAGCCCGTGCTTTTGCGCCATGCGGCGCGCCATGCGCAGCTGCCGGCCCGTCAGCCCCTCCTTGCGGATGGCGTCGATATCCTGCGGCGCCGTGGACGCCTCGTCCTCGGTGCCCGCGCTCACCTCCGGTGACGGCGCGGCGGGCTGGCCGGTATCATGCGCCGCTGCATCATCCTGCCCTTCGACGGTTTCCCGTGCCTGTGTGGCCGCCCGCGTCTGCGTGCCGGCCTCGACGCCCTGGTCGGACCTTGGCCGCTCCGCCGTGTCGGCGCCGCCGGCAACCGGCTGCGTGCGGCGAATGCGGAACTTTCTAGCCCTGGGTTTCGTAGTCATAAAGCTGCTTGGCCTCTTCCAAGGTATCGAACATGTACAACTGGCCGCCCATGAGAACGGCGGCCTCACGCGCGAACTTTTCAAGCGTCGCGGGATCGTGCGAAACGATCACGACGGTGGTGGTGCGCAGCCTTTCCTTCAGGATATCACCGGCCTTGCGGTTGAATTCGACATCGGTTGACCCGGGCATGCCCTCGTCGATCAGGTAGATGTCGAAATCCAGCGCCAGCATGAGCGCGAAGGAAAAGCGCGCGCGCATGCCCGACGAATACGTGCCCAGTGGCTGGTCGAAATATTCACCGAGGTTGCACAGCCACCGGCAATACGCCTCGATGTAATCCGGGTCGAGCCCGTAAAGCCGCGCGATGTAGCGCGCGTTCTCCATCGCCGAGATCTTCGAGATCACCCCGCCCATGAACCCCAGCGGGAAACTGATCCGGCTGCTGCGGCGGATCTCGCCCTCGTCGGGCTTTTCCAGCCCGGCCATCATGTTGATCAGCGTTGTCTTGCCCGTCCCGTTTGGCGCGAGGACACCCAGACTGCGGCCCAGTTCGACACGGAAATTCACGCGGTCAAGGATGACCTTGCGCTGGGTTCCCGTCCAGAAGGACTTGCTGACATTCTCGAATTCGAGCATTCAGGGGCTCCGGTACTGCTCAGACCCTCTTGGTATCGGGGTATCGTTAAGGCCGGATTAGCCATTATCCCCGGCATTATGTCGGATCGCACCCCTCGATGCCAATAGAACCGGGCGATTTTGTGCCCTTAAACGTGAGAATCTGGGAAGTCACAGCGCCCCCTCAGGCAAGCACCTGCCACGCCAGCCCGGCGCCCCCTCGAAGGCGCGCGGATGCAGCGTTTCCGCTCCGCCCGCCTTCATGGAGGCGACGGCACGCACGGCCACTGTGGACGCAACAACGGCGCGGTCAGCGGGCGCGATGGGCGCCTCTTCACAATGCTGGAAATTCCGAAATACCAAGCACGAGGCAAGATGCAGCATGAGCCGCGGACATCACGCCGTGCCGGCGAGGCCGTTGACGATGGCGAAAAAGAAAAAAGCCGAGGCCACCAGCGTGAACATGTGCCAGATCGCGTTGGCGAATTTCAGGCTGTCCCAGCAGTAGAACACGATCCCCGCCGAGTAGGTCAGCCCCCCGGCAAGGATCAGCGCAAGGCTCGCCCCCGGCAGCACCGCCCAGAGCGGAATGAACAGCAGCACGCCGGCCCAGCCCAGCGCCATGTAGGGCAGCCAGCCCGTCGTCATGCCGCCCGGGCGCGTCATCAGCTTGGTCACAGCCCCCAGCAGCGCCAGCAGCCACACCACGCCGATGATCACGTAGCCGAACACCGTTCCAAGCATCACGCCCAACGGCGTGAACGTCCCCGCGATCTTGACGTAGATCGCCGCGTGATCGAGCCGCCGCAGGATCGGCCGGGCCGGGGTGTGCGCCGTCATGTGGTAAAGGCCCGACACCGTGAGCATGAGGACGAGCGCGGCGGCGTAGACGCCGACCGCCATCAGCTGCCCGCCGTCAAGCGGCAGCCCCGACAGCCCGAAAAGCGCGACGGTGCCCGCCAGGGCCAGCGTGATACCCGCCACGTGCACGATCGCGTCTGCCATCCGCTCGGCCCGGCTGTAATCAGGATAGGACATTGCGTTCACATCTCCCGTGACACCATCAAAGCGCATCCGTTCGCCGGGCACCAGAAAAATCGTCTCGGGCGACCGGCCCGGCGCCTGTGCCCGGCCGCGTCACAGCTTGGAGTGACTGCCGTCACACAGGGGGGCATTTGCGGTCTGCTTGCAACCGCAGAAAAACACCTTGCCGGATTTCTCGGCGGTGTATTTCACCGGGGCGATGCCCGTCTCCTTGTGGCTGCCGTCGCAGAACGGCTGGCGCGAGGACAGGCCGCAGGCGCACCAGAAATAGTTCTTCCCCTCCTCGACATCGACGGGGTACGGCGCGGTCTGGGCGATCTTGGGCGTTGTCATGCGTTCTGTCTCCTCTTTGGCTGGCTTTATTGCTCGCGTATGGGAAGCTGGGGCGAAACCGGCCAAGGGCAAGCGCCGACCCGTCCGCGGCGCCGGTCACTCGAACAACTTGAAGAGCTCCTTCTTGGCTTCGTCCTCCAGTTTCTTCTTCAGGGCATCCTCGACCGATTGGCCCTCCTCCACGGTCACGCCCAGTTCCTTTTCGACCGCGCGGTTGATTTCCTCGCGCGCCCTGTCCTTCAATTGCTCCTTTTCTTCCTCGAAGTTCAGGTCGATCGCCTTTTCGAGATCGGGCAGGATGCGCGGGCCGCTCCACGGGCCGCGGATGCGCACCGGGATGGCCAGCCCCTTGCGGTTCTCGCCCTCCAGCAGCACCGGCGTGATCCAGTAATCGATATCCCGTGCCCCGAGCCCGATGCGCCCCTCGCCCTCGGCACGGGCCAGCGGCAGGTCAAGGCGCAGGTCGTCGTTGCGCAGGTCGCCGTCCTGCATGGTGAAACTCGCGCTCAGGCTGTCGAAAACGGTCGTGCCGCCGGTCGCGTCCCCCGACCGCATGAGCCGGTCAAGGTCGATCCCCGAGATCACGCCGCGCCCCGTACTCAGGCGGCCCTCGCCGCTCAGGCTGTTCATGATGGCATGAACCGATTGCCCCACGCCAAGGAATTGCAGCGCACCGTTCGCCTCGGCGGAAAAACGGGTGACATCCATCGCGTCCGTCAGGAACGGCTCCAGCCGGATCCCCTCGGCCGTCAGGTCCCCGCCCACCGACAGGCCCGAGCGGTTGTTCGCCACGAATTCCCCGCTGATCACGCCGTCATAGGCCTGAATTTCGCGCAGGGTGAACACCGCGCGCGACCGGGTCAACGCCATCCTGAGCCGGGTCTGGCCCAGCGACAGGTCGCCAAGATCGACCCCGTCGGCGGCCAGCACGATCTCGCCATCGGCCAGCCCCAGCGCACTGGCGTCGATGGGCGCCGTCGACCAACCCGCGCCGGCACCGGCCGTCCCGCCGCCACCGCCAGCGCCCGCGCCGCCGGCAAGCGCCGACAGGTCCAGACGCCCCGCCGAAAGCTGCGCGGTGATCCTTGGTTTCTCCCCGTCCAGATGGAGATCCGCCGCGCCCTCGAAACGGTTGGCGTCAAGGCTCAGCACCGCTTCGCGCAGAGACAGGCGCATTTCCGGCGTCAGGGTGATATCGGCCTCCGCCGAGATCGCCCGCCCGAGCCCCTGCGGCACCTCGACAACGCCAAGGCCAAGCGCGGCCAGGAACCGCGACGTGTCGGGCAGATCGCCCGTCAGCCGCCCCGCCATACTGGGCTGCGCCCCCAGCTTGCCATTGAAAAGCAGCGTGCCGCCCGGCCCCTCGACAGTCGTGGCCAGCGCGGTGACCGCCCCGTCGATGAAGGCGCCCACGCGGTCAAGCTCGCCGGAAACGCGGATGGGCTCCCCCGCCGGGCGCAGCACGGCATCGAAACTCGCCGCGCCCTCGTAGTCGGGCCAGCGCAGGTCCAGTTCCATCCCGCTCATCTCGGACCGCGTGCCCGCCTGGTGGTCGGCATATATCACCGATGCGTCGGTGATCAGCGCGCGGTCCAGCGTCAGCGACAGCGCGCGCGACCGCGCCGGCGCGCCGTCATCCGCGGCCTGCCCAGAGGGCGCCACGCCCTCCACGCCCAATTCCCAGTTGACCCGGCCCTCGCTCGATTTCTCGAGCAGGATACGCGGGCTCACGGCCTCCAGCCCGGTGATGCGGATGTCGCCGCCGAACAGCGCCATCGGCTCCACCCCGACCTTCAGGCTGTCCGCCCGCAGCATCGGCCCTTCGGTCGACCACGCGGCATTCGCCACCTCCACCCGGCCCGTGCTGACGCCCAGCACCGGGTACAGGCTGATCCGGGTCTCGCCGGTCATCGACACGTCACGGCCGGTCGCCCGGCTGATCTGGTCCGCCGCGATCTTCGCGATCCGGTCCCCGGGCAACAGCAGCAACGACCCCACGGCGACGGCCGCAACGATCACCAATAACCCGATCAGACGCACCAACCACCGCATGACGTTCTCCTCTTGCCAGCCGTGTGAAAGGTATGTGGTGCGCTGCGCCGCAACAACCGCTTTTCTCCTTCCCGCGCGGGGCGCGAGCCATTATATCGCCTCATCATGAGCACCAATCCCCCCGACCTGCGCCCCGACCTCGCCCGTGCCCGCGTCGGCGAGAGCCCCCGGCACGGCCAGCCCACCATCGGCATGGTGTCGCTGGGCTGCCCCAAGGCCCTTGTCGACAGCGAACGCATCCTGACGCGCCTGCGCGCCGAGGGCTACGGCATCTCGCCCGATTACACCGGCGCCGATGCCGTGATCGTGAACACCTGCGGCTTCCTCGACAGCGCGAAGGCCGAAAGCCTCGACGCCATCGGCGAGGCATTGCGCGAGAACGGACGGGTGATCGTGACCGGCTGCCTCGGCGCGGCGCCCGACTACATCGCCGGCACCCATCCCAAGGTCCTTGCCGTCACCGGGCCGCATCAGTACGAACAGGTGCTCGACGCGGTGCACGCCGCCGTGCCGCCCGCGCCCGACCCCTTCGTTGACCTGCTGCCCGCCAGCGGCGTCAAGCTGACCCCGCGCCACTACAGCTACCTCAAGATCTCGGAGGGCTGTAACCACAAGTGCAAGTTCTGCATCATCCCGGACATGCGCGGAAAATTGCAGTCGCGGCCGCAGCGTGCCGTCCTGCGCGAGGCCGAGAAACTGGTCGAAAGCGGCGTGAAGGAACTGCTTGTCATCAGTCAGGACACCTCGGCCTACGGCACGGACTGGCCGGACCGCGAGGCGAAGTTTCCCTTCGTGCCGCTGGCACGCGAGCTGGGGAAGCTGGGGGCGTGGGTGCGGCTGCACTACGTTTATCCCTACCCCCATGTCCGCGAGGTCATCCCGCTCATGGCCGAAGGGCTGATCCTGCCCTATCTCGACATTCCCTTCCAGCACGCCCATCCCGACACGCTGAAACGCATGGCGCGTCCCGCCGCCGCATCCCGCACGCTGGACGAGATCGCCGCATGGCGGCGCGACTGCCCGGATATTGCGCTGCGCTCGACCTTCATCGTCGGCTATCCCGGCGAAACCGAGGCGGAGTTCCGGACCCTGCTCGACTGGCTGGACGAGGCGCAGCTCGACCGGGTCGGCTGTTTCAAGTATGAAAACGTCGCCGGTGCCCGCTCCAACGACCTGCCCGGGCATGTTCCCGAGGACGTCAAGCAGGACAGGTGGCACCGCTTCATGGAAAAGGCGCAGGCCATCTCCGAAGCCAAGCTCGCCGCGCGGGTGGGCACGCGCCGGCAGGTCATCGTCGACGATATCGACGCCGACGGGATCGCCACCTGCCGCACCATGGCCGATGCGCCCGAGATCGACGGCTGCCTTTTCATCGACGAGGGGACGGGCGACCTGTCGGTCGGCGATATCGTCACCGTCGAGGTGGACGAGGCCAGTGACTATGACCTCTGGGGCGCGCTGACCTGACCGTCCCCCGCCGCCGCGCCGCAGACCGGGCAGTCGGGGCGGCGGGTCAGGGCGAACTTGCGGGTTTCCCCGAACAGCGCGTCATAGATCAGCATCTCGCCCCGCAGCGGCGCCCCCGCCCCGGTGATGATCTTGATCGCCTCGCCCGCCATCATCGCGCCGATCACCCCGGGCAGCGGCCCCATCACGCCCGCCTCCGCGCAGGAGGGGGCCAGCCCCGGCGCGGGCGCCTCGGGGAAGATGCATTCATAGCACGGTGTCCCCCGGGCTGTGTCGAACACGCTCAGTTGCCCCTCCCACTGCGACAGTGCGCCGGATACCAGCGGCCGCCCGGCGCCGTGCGCCGCACGGTTCGACAGGTAGCGCGTCCCGAAATTGTCCGTCCCGTCAAGGATCATGTCATACTCGGCGAACAGGTCGGCGGCGACATCCCCGGTCAGGCGTCGCTGGTAGGGGCGCACCTCCACGTAGGGGTTCAGCGCCTGCATCGCCTCGGCGGCGGCGAACACCTTGGGCTTGCTGATATCCGCGTCGCGGAAGATCACTTGCCGCTGCAGATTCGAGTTCGACACCACGTCATCGTCCACCACGCCGATCCGGCCCACCCCGGCCGCCGCCAGATAGGTCAGGACCGGCGCGCCCAGCCCCCCGGCCCCGATCACCAGCACGCGCGCTTCCTTGAGCTTCTTCTGACCGGGCCCGCCGACCTCGCGCAGCACGATGTGACGTGCGTAGCGGTCCAGCTCCGCCTCGCTGAAAAGTCCCTGCGCCGCCGGCGTGCCCGCCTGCCGCGCGCGGGCGCGCAGCTTGTCCAGTCCCCACCGATAGGCCGCCACGATCACCGCGAAACCGCCGATCAGCAGCCACGGCGCGGCGCTTTCCCCGGTCGCGAGCCGCAGCGGATGAAGCGGCGGCAGGACAAGGTGAAGCGCGACCACCGCCAGCCACAGCCCCCCGATCATCGACCAGCGCAACCTGCGCGGCGCGCCCATGACCGCACCGATACCCCACAGCGCGGCGGCCATCACGATCACCAGCAGCATCAGCCCGCCCCCGTCGATCCGAAGCCGCCGGCGCCGCGCGCCGTCGGCGCGAGGCTCTCCACCGTCTCGAACACGGCGCGCACCACCGGGGCCACCACCATCTGCGCGATCCGCGCGCCGTGCGTGACCCGGAAATCGGCCTCGCCCGCGTTCATCAGGATCACGCCCAGCGGACCGCGGTAATCACCGTCGATCGTGGCGGGGCTGTTCGGCAGGGTGATCCCGTGCTTCAGCGCCAGCCCCGAACGCGGGCGCAGCTGCACTTCGTACCCCTCGGGAATGGCCAGCCGCAGGCCCGTCGGCACCAGCGCCCGCGCCCCGGGGGCCAGCACGATCCCGGCGCGCCGGTCTTGCGGAAAGTTCGCGCGCAGGTCCGCGCCGGCCGAGCCGTCGGTTTCATACCGGGGCAGCCCCATCTCGCGGTCGGCCTCCGCGTCCCACAAACAGGCGATCGTGACCATCGGCGGCCCTTTCTTCTCGGTATAAATACCCATTCGCTCAGGCAAGGACCCGCGCGATGCGGTCGGCCAGCCTCGCGGCCACCGCCGCCTTGGACATGCGGGGCCAGTCCTCCGACCCCTCGGCGGTGATCAGCGTGATGTCGTTCTCGTCACCGCCCATGATCCCCGTCGCGTGGCTCACGTCGTTGGCAAGGATCCAGTCGCACCCCTTGCGCGCCCGCTTGGCGATGCCATTGGCGATCACGTCGTCGGTTTCGGCCGCGAACCCCACAACCAGCGTCGGGCGGTCCGCGCCCTTGCCGCTCACCCCGGCAAGGATGTCGGGGTTCTCGGCGAATTCGAGCGCCGGCAACGCCCCCGCCGTCTTCTTCATCTTGCCGGGGCTGGTCCGCGCCACGTGCCAATCGGCCACGGCCGCGGCAAAGACGGCGGCATCGGCCGGCAGCGCCGCCTCGACCGCGTCGCGCATCTGCCGCGCGGTCTCGACCCGGACGGTCTCGACCCCCTCGGGCGGCGGCACGTCGGCGGGGCCGGTCACGAAGACAACATGCGCGCCCAGCGCCGCC
>NZ_JBKOTX010000100.1:0-20466 GCF_047086965.1 Roseovarius halophilus (ex Wu et al. 2025)
TTGCCCCGGGGGG
This sequence comes from Roseovarius halophilus (ex Wu et al. 2025), assembly GCF_047086965.1. Taxonomy (NCBI): domain Bacteria; kingdom Pseudomonadati; phylum Pseudomonadota; class Alphaproteobacteria; order Rhodobacterales; family Roseobacteraceae; genus Roseovarius; species Roseovarius halophilus (ex Wu et al. 2025). The sequence goes on from NZ_JBKOTX010000100.1 coordinate 14, forward strand.
CATACCGCCAAACAGCTACTTCCCTCCCGCTTCACGCCAAACGCACCGCTGCGCGACCAAGAAAATAGTCAAAAATCGAGGTGCCCTTTTGTTTCAGTTCAGGTGAAGTAACCATAATGAGTGGCTCTTCAAGCCTGAACGGCTGACTGAACTCAGGGGCGTAAAGTTATCGCCCCTACCCACCGATTGTCTAGAGCAAACCGCTTGCCTGTACCAGAAGTAACGTAATATCTTCAATTCGTTAAGAAATTTGGAACATCTTTGCAAACGGGAGGCCGGTTGTAGCTGGCGGAAGGTCCGAACCTCAAATTGCAGTGTACACAACTGGCACCATAACGTTCTCTTGCCGGCTGAAGCGCACTCAAACCGCCTCCACCATCCACTTCAACAGCTCCGCCGAGGCCCGTAGCCCCTCCGTCTCCGGCGCGTCCAGTTCGGGCCAGGGGGTCGCCGTCACGCCCGTGGCCCCCGACGCGGGGCAGGGCGGCATCGCGCGCGCCCGTCAGTCGTCGCGCACCGGGCCGCGCAGGGCTTTGACCTCGCCGCGTTTCTTCTTGGCATCGACCCGCTTGCGTTTCTGGGTGCGTGACACGCCGGTCGGGATGCGGCGCTTGGGCCGCTCCAGCGCCGTGCGGATCAGCCCGGCCAGCCGCTCGCGCGCGATCTCGCGGTTGCGGGCCTGGCTGCGCGTCTCGTCGCACTTGATCAGCACCGCGCCCTCGCCCGTCCAGCGGTGCCCCGCGATGCGCCGCAGCCGGGTCTTGACCGGGCCGGGCAGGTTGGGCGAGCGCGCCGCCTCGAAGCGCAGCTCGACGGCGGTGGCCACCTTGTTGACGTTCTGCCCGCCGGGGCCCGAGGACCGGACGAACTGCTCGGTCAGCTCCCAGTCCTCGATCGTCACCGTGTCGCTTATCCGAAGTCCCATCGCTGCCCTCTTCCCGGCCCTGGGTTTTGTATAAACCATGATACCGGACCCGGAAATTTTGTACAAAACGTCCCGAAAAGCCGGGTCCGTAACGTTAAGAAGGCCGCCCGAGCGACGGGGCGGCCTTCCGAAAGTTCAGGAGGTGGGGTCGGTTAGACTGCTCTGCCAGCCGCCCACCTGGAGTTCTGCACACCCAAGGGCTGCCTCAGATGTCAAACCTCCAAGCTGTCCCGACACCTCGCTCCAATCTCTTTCTAGACACTGGATCACCTCCTTTCATTGTTTCGCCTGTGGGCAGGAAAACACAAGATCGAGGGATCGCCAAAGGAAAAATTACTACATTTAAGTGACGGGTCGACAAAGCCGCCCGACGATGAGCCGGAAGGGGACCAGGGCGATAAGGGCGATGGCCAGCTTGACCCCCCAGTCGGCCAGGGCCAGCGAGACCCAGAGCGGCGCCTCGGGCCCGTTCAGCAGCAGCGGCGCCGGACCCTGGGCCCAGCCCACCTGCGCGTCGGCCGCCGCACCGAAGGACAGAGCCGCGCTGAAGGCGATGGTGAAGAACAGCGCGGTGTCGACGGCCGAGCCGATGACGGTCGAGGCCAGCGGCGCCCGCCACCAGGCGCCGTCCCGCAGGCGGGAAAATATCGCAACATCAAGAATTTGCGCAACAAGGAACGCCGCGCCCGAGGCCACGGCCACTCGCAGCGGCACCGCCGCATAGGTGAACCCGTCGCCCTGCAGCATGATCTGGCTGCCGATCAGCGAACAGAGCACCCCGGTGACGAAGCCCGCAAAGACCACGCGCCGCGCCGGGCCGGGGCCGTAGACGCGGTTCATGATGTCGGTCACGAGGAAGGCGAAGGGATAGGTGAAGGCCCCCCAGGTCAGGAGGCCATCGAGCAGCAGGAATTGAACGAGGATGTTCGAGGCCACGACGACGGTGGCCATGGCAAGGATGCCGGGAAGAAGACGGGTCATGATTTTGGTCCGTTTTTACAAGGTCGCGGAGACTTGGCCCTGCCCGCACGGCAGAACGCACCGCGCTTACAGGGACGGCCTGCCCCCTGTCAACTCAGTTCGCGGCGACCGCGGCGCATTGGCCGGGCAGATCCGCCATCCGCAGCGGCCCGCGCGAGGGGCGCGGTGTCGCGTCCGGGTCCGGTGGCGGCGGGTCTAGGATGTTGTCCACCCAAACCTGGGCATCGGCGCAGCCGTCGCCGGGCGGCGGCGGGGACTGGTTCTCGCAGGCGCGGTCGCCCTCGGGGCAGGTCAGCCGCACGTGGAAATGGTAGTGATGCCCCCACCAGGGCCGGACCTTGCGCAGCCAGCTGCGGTCGCCGGTTTCCCAGTCGCACATGTCGACCTTGGCGCCCGGAAAGACGAAGATCCGCGCCACGCGGTCGTCGCTGGCTGCGGCACGCAGCAGTTTCATGTGGGCCTCGGTCCAGCGGTCGTTGGTAAAGGCACCGCGGTCCCGCCGCATGGAAATCGAGCTGATGGTCTCGCGCTCTTGTGTGGTCAGGTCCAATCGGTCGGGGGGCAGCATCCAGATGTCCGCGTCCAGCCCCGATTGGTGGCTGCGATGGCCGGTCAGCATCGGCCCGCCACGGGGCTGGCTCATGTCGCCGACATATAGCCCGTCCCACCCTGGCAGGGTCGCGGCGAACCGGCTGAGGTCGGTCACGTAGGCGATTGTCTCGGGCTGCGCCCAGTTGCGATTGCGGCTCAGGCGCATGGCCTGCCAGGTCGGCCCCGTCTCGGGCAGCTCCACCGCGCCGGCCTGGCAGCCGCGCGCATAGCCGCCAAGGGCCGCGCTGGACTGATCCGAGGCCGCGGGCAGATAGCCGAAGACCTGCTTTGCGACACGGGTGTCGTTGGCGTTCTGGGTCGAGACGCTGGGCGCGGCCGCCTCGGACCGGCTGTCGTCGCCCCCGGTCTGGCAGGCGGCCGTTAAGGCCAACGCCAGGATCAGGGCGCCGGTATCGAGGAACTTGACCATTCCGCGCGATCTCCTTCTGGATCGACCCACCGTAGCAGGACGAAGCCTGTCACGAAAAGCCCGATGACGGGGGTGAATCCCAGCCGCGCATCACCGAACCACCAGGTGAAAAAGGCGATGAGGCCGGGGGCGAGGAAGGCCGTTGCCTTGCCCGACAGCGCGAAAAGGCCGAAGGCCTCGGTCGGGCGCTCCGGGTGGGTGTGGCGCACCATCATCGACCGGCTGGCCGTATAGATGCCGCCGCCCGCGCCGCCGATGATCGACCCGCAGATGTAGAACAGCAGGTCCGGCACCGGGCTGCCCGGCGGCAGGGGGATGCCCAGAACCTGTTCGCGGGTCATGCCGACAATGATGACGCAGACGACCATCAGCGTGACGATGCAGAAATGGATGACAGGGCGCGGCCCGAATTTGTGGTCAGCGCGTCCGGCGATCGAGGTCGAAATCGCTGCTGCCACCGCTCCGATGATGCCGAAGACGGCGATCTGCATCAGGCCCCAATCCAGCACCAGCGCGGCATAGACTCCGCCGAAGGCATAAAGCGCGTTCAGCGCGTCACGATAGAGCATCGAGGAAATCAGGAAGTTCAACAGGCTCTTGCGGTGCGCGACACCGACGAGGGATTGCTTGAGATCCCGCATGGCCGCGCCCATCCCGCCCTGCCGGTTGGGCGAGTTGTCCTCGCGGACATACATCCAGTAGGGGATCATGAAGATCGCGAACCAGGCGGCGATGAAAGGGCCCACGGCGCGGGTCCCCTCGCGCGCTGTTCCATCCAGCAGGCCGAAGGCGGGGGAGAGGCCCAGAAGCGTCTTGCCTTCGCTGAATTCGTAGAAGAACGGCAGGAAGATCAGCAGCGCCGAAACGCCCCCCCAATACCCGATGGCCGCGCCATCGCCCGAGATGCGCCCGATCGCGTCCTGGCCGCCCAGGCTGGGCAGGATGGCATTGGTGAAGACCAGCGCATATTCGGCCGCCACGAAGGCGATGGAAAAGGCCACAAGGCAGAAGATCGCCGCAGATCCATCGGGCACCATGAACCAGAGCAGCGAGGTGCAGACAACGAAGACAGCGGAAAAGGCGATCAGCCAGGGCAGGCGCCTGCCTGTGCTGTCGGCATAGGCCCCCAGTACAGGCGCGGTAAAGGCGATGAAAAGCCCGGCCAGCGTCTGGCCAATGGACCACAGCGATTGTGCCTGCGCGTCGGCGGCCTGTTCGGTCATGCCGCTGGTCAGAAAGAACTCGGCCGCGACGGTGGCGAAATAGGGGCCGAATATGAAGGTCAGGCCGAGCGTGTAGAAGGGCTGCGTCGCCCAGTCGAAGGCCATCCAGCCCCAGACGCGTTTTCGCAACACACTCGCCATGACCGCCCCTTTTGCCCGCGGCGATAAGATAGACAACGGGCGGGCCTGGCAAGCCTCGTGTCAGTCCTGCATCGGGGGCCACGGCCGCGCGCTGTCGGCTTCGGCCCAGGCGCGGACCCAGCGGGGCAACTCGGGCGATGGGCCGGCGTGCCCCAAGCCTTCGGCAACTTGCGCGGGGGCGACAATTCCGCTTGTCCCGGTCACGGCCATGCGGATCAGGCCATGGTTGGCGCAGGCCCCGTCGCTGCGCCACATCGCCTGCTCGAGATAGAGGAACTTGTCGTCGAAGCCCAAGCAGCGGCTGCGCTGGGTCAGCCTGTAGAAGGCATGCACCCGGCGGCGATAGCGCACCGAGGCTCCCGCGACCGCCATGCCCCATTTGCGCTCCTTCATCAGGTCGATCATGCCGGTGCGCTGGGCCATGGGCAGGCGGCCGAGGTCGAACAGCGTCAACGTGCGGCCGTTGTTCAGTTCGGCCCAGAGGTCCAGATCCCAGGGCCAGCAGAGATGGGTGCTTTCATGCGTGTCCCAAAGGCCCAGGCGCGGGGCCCTGCGGGCGCACGACATCTGCCACGACATGCGAAGAAACGGGTACATGGGACGACTTACCTTTCAGTGGCGGCCTGACGTCACGACTGACGCAGCGTGATTTTCGGCCAATGCAGGGATTGCCCCCGAGCGATCCTCTGCCTACTTGTCAGTGAACGAAAGGACCAGACCATGAATGATCTTCAGCAGATTGCGCTCTTGCTCATCGGTGTCGTGCGCTTTTTCATCATCGTGCATTTCATCATGAGCTGGCTGATCAACTTTCAGGTGCTCAATATCCGGCAACCCTTTGTCTACCAGGTCTGGTCCGGCCTGAACCGGCTGATGGAGCCGATCTATGCCCCGATCCGCAGTGTCCTGCCCCAGATGGGCGGGATCGACCTGTCGCCGCTGGTGGCGCTGATCGGGCTCGAGATCCTGCGCATCCTGATTATCTGACGCGCCGGGCCTTGCCCCCCGAATCGGGCTGTGGGAATTGTGCAGCATCGCCCTTTCGGCAACAGACAGGTCCCCCGCATGCGCGCCGCGACGCTGCTCCGCGACATCTTCGGCTTCGACGCCTTCCGGCCCGGCCAGCAGGAAATCGTCGAGGCCGTGGCCGCGGGCCGCAACACGCTGGCGATCATGCCCACCGGCGGGGGCAAGTCGCTGTGTTTCCAGCTGCCCGCCCTTGTGCGCGACGGGGTGACGGTGGTGATCTCGCCGCTGATCGCGTTGATGCGCGACCAGGTCCGCGGGCTGCAGGAGGCGGGCGTCGCCGCCCATGCGCTGACCTCGGGCAACACGGATGAGGAGACCGACGCGGCCTTTCGTGCATTGCAGGATGGCAGTTGCAAGCTGCTCTACATGGCGCCGGAAAGGCTGGCGTCGGGCGGGGCGCAGCGGATGCTGCGACAGGCGGGCGTGCGCCTGATTGCCGTGGACGAGGCGCACTGCGTCAGCCAGTGGGGCCATGATTTCCGCCCCGACTACATGGCGATCGGTGATCTGCGCCGCGCGCTGGACGTGCCGCTGGCCGCCTTCACCGCGACGGCCGATGCCGAAACCCGCGCCGAGATCGTTGACAAGCTCTTCGCCGGGCAGGCGCCGCAGACCTTTCTGCGCGGTTTTGATCGGCCCAACATCCACCTGGCCTTTGCCGTCAAGGACCAGCCCCGCCGTCAGATCATGGCCTTTGCCGGGGCCCGCAAGGGCCAGTCGGGCATCGCCTATTGCGGCACCCGCGCCAAGACCGAGACGCTGGCCGCCGCCCTGCGCGAGGACGGCCACAACGCCTGCCATTATCACGGCGGGATGGAGGCCGAGGACCGGCGCGCCATCGAGCGGCGCTTTCAGCAGGAGGATGGGTTGATCGTCTGCGCCACGGTGGCCTTCGGCATGGGCATCGACAAGCCCGATATCCGCTGGGTCGCCCATGTGGACCTGCCCAAGTCGATCGAGGCCTACTATCAGGAGATTGGCCGCGCGGGCCGAGACGGGGCGCCGGCCGAAACGCTGACCCTGTTCGGGCCGCAGGACATCGGCTTTCGCCGCCAGCAGATCGACGAGGGGCTGGCCCCGCCCGACCGCCGCGCCGCCGATCATGGCCGCTTGAACGCGCTGCTGGGTCTGGCCGAGGCGCTGACCTGCCGCCGTCAGGCCTTGCTGTCCTATTTCGACGAAGAGGCCGCGCCCTGCGGCAATTGCGACCTGTGCGACAAGCCGCCGGAGGTCTTCGATGGCACGACGCCGGTGCGTATGGCCCTGTCCGCCGCGCTGCGCACGGGCGAGAGTTTCGGTGCGGGCCACCTGATCGAGATCCTGCTGGGGTCGGAGACCGACAAGATTCGCCAGCGCGGCCACGACCAGTTGCCGACCTATGGCGTGGGCAAGGCCTATTCCCTCCAGCAATGGCAGGCGATCTTCCGGCAGATGATGGGTCACGACCTGCTGCGCCCCGACCCGGAGCGCCACGGCGCGTTGCGCATGACCGAGCGTGCCCGCCCTATTCTGCGCGACGAGGAGAGGATCCGGCTGCGCCTCGATACCATCAAGACCGCCAAGACCGGACCAAAGGTCCGCGCCATGGTCAGTGACGAGGATGCGCCGCTGCTCTCCGCGCTCAAGGCCAAGCGCCGGGCGCTGGCCGAGGCGCAGGGCGTGCCCGCCTATATCATCTTCAACGATCGCACTCTTGTCGAGATGGCCGAAACCCGCCCGCGCACGCTGGACGACATGGCGCGGGTCTCGGGGATCGGCGCCAAGAAGCTGAACAGTTACGGCAAGGCATTCCTGGAGGTCATCAACGGCGAGGCCGAGGGGATGCACCCGGCCCGGGCCAAACTGGCCGGGCGCGACGAGGGCACACTCTATGATCGCCTGCTGCAAGTACAGGCCGACCTGGCACGCGGCCCCGAGGGCACCGACAAGCCCATGACCTGTTCCGCCGCAGTGCTGGCCCGGGTGGCGCGGCAGAAGCCGCGTGATAAACTCGCCATGACCCGCCTTCTGGGCGACCGCTACGCCGACCGCTTCGGTGCCGCGTTTCTTGATGTGATCGCCGAGACCTGAGCGGATGGGCTGGCCTTTCGCGCCGCGCGACATATCCTGTGCAAGACGACTGAAAAGAGGTGTCCGATGCTGACTGTCCTGTCCCCCGCCAAGGCCCTGGATATGGAGCCCGTGGGCCACAAGCCGACCGAGCCGATCTTCCACGACGAGGCCAACCGGCTGGCGAAGACGGCGCGCAACCTGCCCCTGACGGACCTCAAGGCGCTGATGGGCCTGTCCGACAACCTGGCCACGCTGAACCGCGACCGCTATCGCGCCTTTCTTGATGCGCCGACCAAGGATGTGGTCAAGCCCGCCGTCTTTGCCTTCAACGGGGACACCTACCAGGGGCTGGAGGCCAAGACCCTGTCCGAGGACGCGCTGCGCTATGCCCAGGATCATCTGCGTATCCTGTCGGGGCTGTATGGCTTGCTGCGCCCGCTGGACGCGATCCAGGCGCACCGGCTTGAAATGGGCAGCCGCCTGAAAACGCGGCGCGGCAAGACCCTGTATGAGTACTGGGGTGACCGGATCGCAAAGGCCCTGACCGAACAGGCCGAGGCCCAGGGCGCCGACACCCTGGTGAACTGCGCCAGTGTCGAGTATTACACCGCCGCCGACCGCCCCGCGCTGGGGCTGCGGGTGGTGACGCCGACCTTCCTGGAAAACAAGGACGGCAAGACAAAGATCGTCAGTTTCTATGCCAAGCGGGCGCGCGGCGCGATGGCGCGCTTCATCATGGAAAACCGTATCGAGGACGCCGAGGCCCTGACCGGCTTCGACCTGGGCGGCTATCGCCATGATCCCGACCTGAGCGACGAGAACAAGCCCGCCTTCGTGAGGGACTGGCCCGAGGCCTAGAGAAGTTCGATCGCCAGCGCGATGCCCTGACCGCCGCCGATACACATGGTGATCAGGGCCTTCCTGCCTTTGGTCCGCTCCAATTCGTGCAGGGCCTTGACGGTGATGATCGCGCCGGTCGCGCCCACGGGATGACCCAGCGCGATGGCCCCGCCATTGGGATTTACCTTCGCAGGGTCCAGACCCAGTTCCTTGGACACGGCCAGCGCCTGCGCCGCGAAGGCCTCGTTCGACTCGATCACGTCGAAATCCTTGGCCGTCAGCCCGGTGCGCGCGAACAGCGCACGCACCGCCGGGACCGGGCCGATCCCCATGACCTCGGGGCGTACTCCGGCATGGGCATAGCCCAGGATGCGGGCGTGCGGGGTCAGCCCCGCCGCGTCGGCTGCACTGGCGCGCGCCAGGACGAGGGCCGCCGCCCCATCATTGATTCCGCTGGCATTGCCCGCCGTGACAGTGCCGTCGTTTTCGAAGGCCGATCGCAGCCCGGCCAGCGCCTCGGGCGTGGTGGGTTTGGGGTGCTCGTCGGTCGCAAAGCTGATGTCCTGCCGCTTTGCCGTGACGGTGACCGGCGTGATCTCGCGGTCGAAATGCCCGGCCGCGATGGCCTGCGCCGCGCGCCGCTGACTTTCGAGGGCAAAGGCATCCTGATCGGCGCGGCTGATCCCGTGGTCCCGCGCCACGTTTTCCGCCGTCACCCCCATGTGCCCGGTGCCGAAGGGGCAGTTCAGCGCCCCCAGCATCATGTCGAGCGACCTGACGTCGCCCATCTTCGCGCCCCAGCGCTGATCCGGCAGGATGAAGGGGCTGCGCGACATGGACTCGGCCCCGCCCGCCAGGGCGAAATCCGCATCATCCAGCATCAGGGCCTGCGCCGCCGAGACGATGGCCTGCGCGCCCGAGCCGCACAGCCGGTTCACGTTCATCGCCGGAACTGTTTCCGGAAGGCCGGCCCCCATGGCCGCCATGCGCGACAGGTACATGTCCTTCGGTTCGGTGTTGATGACATGGCCGAAGACCACATGCCCGACCTGATCCGGTGCCAGCCCGGCGCGATCCAGCGCGGCGCGCGTCACCGTCGCGGCAAGGTCGGTCGGCGCGACCCCGGCCAGCGACCCGCCGAAGGTGCCGATGGCCGTGCGGGTGCCGGCAAGAAGAACGATATCGTCGGTCATGTGGACTCCTCCTGTGCTGGGACAAGCCTATCGTGCCTGCCGCGGTTGCCAAACCCTGACGTTGCGGCGCGCCGGGCTATGTCCGACTTGTGCGGCCATGGTAAAATCCGTGCGTCCGTGATTGCCTCGCCGCAAGGAGGGTCCGACATGACCGCATTTCTCGACGATATGGAAACCCGGCTGGCAGAGATCCGCGCCGAGGGTCTGTGGAAAACCGAAAGCGAGATCACCTCGCCGCAGGCGGCGCAAGTCGATGTGGGTGACAGTCACCTGATCAATCTCTGTGCCAACAACTACCTTGGTCTGGCCGACCACCCGGCGCTGATCGAGGCGGCGAAGCGGGCGATGGACGATCACGGCTTCGGCATGGCCTCGGTGCGCTTCATCTGCGGCACGCAGGATTTGCACCGGCAGCTTGAACAGCGCCTGGCCGCCTATCTGGGCCATGACGATTCGATCCTCTTCGCCGCCTGTTTCGACGCCAATGGCGGGTTGTTCGAGCCCCTGCTGGGCCCCGAGGACGCGGTGGTCTCGGATGCGCTCAATCATGCCTCGATCATCGACGGCATCAGGCTTTGCAAAGCCAAACGCTATCGCTATGCGAATTCCGACATGGACGACCTCGAGGCGCAGTTGAAACAGGCCCGCGCCGATGGCGCGCGGCATGTCATGATCGCCACCGATGGTGTCTTCTCGATGGACGGCTATCTGGCCCACCTGCCGGAAATCCGGGCGCTGGCCGATCGGTACGAGGCGCTGCTGATGGTTGACGATTGCCACGCGACCGGCTTCATGGGTCCGCGCGGGGCGGGCACGCCCGCGCATTTCGGGATCAAGGCGGATGTCCTTACGGGCACCCTTGGCAAGGCGCTGGGCGGGGCCATCGGTGGCTATATCGCGGGGCCGCAACCGGTGATCGACCTGCTGCGCCAGCGCGCCCGCCCCTACCTGTTTTCCAATGCCTTGCCACCCGCCGTGGTGGCCGCCGGGATCGTGGCGCTGGACCTTGTCGAACAGGGCGATGACCTGCGGACCCGGCTTTTCGACAATGCGCGTCAATGGCGCGGCGCGCTGACCGAGGCGGGTTTCGAGCTGTTGCCCGGCGAACATCCGATCATCCCGGTCATGACCCACGACGCGGTCAAATCCCAGAACATGGCGAACCGCCTGTTCGAGCTGGGCGTGCTGGTCAAGGGCTTCTTTTTCCCGGTGGTTCCAAAGGGGCAGGCCCGCATCCGCACCCAGATGAACGCGGCCCTGACGGCGGAGGACCTGACGACAGCCGCCGCCGCCTTTGAACAGGCCGGCCGCGAAACCGGGGTTCTGACATGACCAACATGATGGCGGCGCTGGAGAAATCCCGGCCAGAGCCAGGCCTGTGGAAGATCGCGGCCCCGGTGCCTGAGATCGGACCCGACGAGGTGCTGATTCGTGTGAACAAGACCGGCATCTGCGGCACCGATATCCATATCTGGAACTGGGATGACTGGGCGGCGCATACCGTGCCTGTGCCGATGATCACGGGCCATGAATTCGCGGGTGAAATCGTGGACCTGGGCCGCAATGTGAACGGGCTGGAGATCGGTCAGCGGTGTTCGGGCGAGGGCCACCTGATCGGCCACGACAGCCGCCAGAGCCGTGCGGGCAAGTTCCACCTGGACCCCGGAACGCGGGGTGTGGGTGTGAACGTGCAGGGGGCCTTTGCAGAATACCTCGCGCTGCCTGCCTTCAACGTCGTGCCGCTGTCCGAGGCGATTGATGATGAGATCGGCGCGATCCTCGATCCCCTGGGCAATGCCGTACACACCGCGCTGTCTTTCGACCTCATCGGCGAGGATGTCCTGATCACCGGCGCCGGCCCCATCGGCATCATGGCCGCCGCCGTGGCCCGTCATGTGGGCGCGCGGCATGTCGTCATCACGGATGTGAATCCCGACCGGCTGGCGCTCGCTGAAAAGGTTGCCGATTGCCGCCCGGTGAATGTGGCGCAGGAAGACCTGCGCGACGTCATCGCCGGTCTGAAGATGAAACAGGGCTTCGACGTGGGGCTGGAAATGTCGGGCAGCCAGGCCGCCTTCGACCAGATGGTCGGCGCGCTGGTCATGGGCGGGCGCATCGCGTTGCTGGGCATCCCGCCGGGCAAGTCGCCGGTGGACTGGTCCGAGATCGTCTTCAAGGCGATCACCATCAAGGGCGTCTACGGTCGCGAGATCTTCGAGACCTGGTACAAGATGATCGCCATGCTGGAAAACGGGTTGGACGTGCGGCCCGTGATAACGCATCGCTTTGCGGTCAACCGGTTCAGAGACGGCTTCGAGGCCATGCTGTCGGGCAAGTCCGGCAAGGTGGTGCTGGACTGGACATGACGCGCCACCATTGGAAAACCCGCGCGAAGCGGGCCCTTGTCCGGGTGCGCAAGCGGGTTCCGCCGGGCCTGCGTCTTTTGCTGGGTCTGCTGCTGATCCTCGGCGGAATATTCGGGTTCCTGCCGATCCTCGGGTTCTGGATGATTCCGCTTGGGGTGGCGGTCGCGGCGCTGGATATCAAGCCGCTCTGGCACGGGCTGCGCGGTAAGCGCCGAAGGGGTCGGGGTCGCGCCGCGCAGACCCGGCCCGACCCGGCCGAGGACAGACGCTCATGAGTGTAGGGCACCAGAGGCGAAGGCGACCCGATATGGCCGGGAACAGAGGCCAGGTTCCCGACCATATCAACCGATGCCGCATGGGCTTGCGTCGCCCCCATCCGGCGCCGGTCAGGAGGGTGCCGGGGTCAGGCCATGGCGCCGAGACCGCCATCGACCGCGCCCGGGTCGGACCCTGCGGCAGGGTGGTTGCGAAAACCCTAACGCGGGCCAACGGAAACGTCTCGGATTTGAGAGAATGAGCCACGCGAACGTGACCCTTCAGTGCCGAAACCCCGTTCCCCCGAGGGACAAAACGCATTAGGGGACCCGCATGAAAAAGCCCGTGCCACTGACCCGCGACCTCGTGCTGATCGGGGGCGGCCATACCCATGCGCTGGTGCTGCGCAAATGGGGAATGGAACCGCTGCCCGGTGTGCGCCTGACCGTCATCAACCCCGGCCCGACCGCGCCCTATTCGGGGATGCTGCCGGGCTTTGTCGCCGGGCACTACGGCCGTGACGATCTGGACATTGACCTGGTGCAGCTGGCCCGCTTTTCCGGGGCGCGGATCATCCCCGGGCGCGCGATCGGGCTGGACCCGCAGGCGCGGACCATCATGGTCGCAGGGCGCGGCGAGATCGCCTATGACGTGGCCTCGGTCGATATCGGCATCACCTCGGAAATGCCGGGGCTGCCCGGCTTCGCCGATCATGGCATCCCCGCCAAGCCCCTTGGCCGCTTTGCCACGCAATGGGAGGCGTTCCGCGCCGAGACTTCCACCCCGTCGGTTGCCGTGATCGGCGGCGGCGTCGCCGGGGCCGAGCTGGCCATGGCCATGGCGCATGCGCTGCGCAAGGGTGGCCACGATCCGAGCGTGCACCTGATCGACCGTGGGGAAGTTCTGGAAGAATTCGCTCCACCCGCGCGGACAAGGCTGCTGGCCGCGCTGGAGGACGAAGCGGTGGTTCCCATTGAACAGGCCGATGTCGTCGAGGTGACGGCGCAGTCCGTGCGCCTTGCCGACGGACGTGAGATTCCCAGCCATTTCACGACCGGGGCTGCTGGGGCTCACCCGCAGGACTGGCTGGCCGAGACGGGCCTGGACAGCCACGCGGGCTCGCTTTCGGTCGGGCCGACATTGCAGACCTCCTCGCCCGATGTCTTCGCCGTGGGCGACTGCGCGCATCTGGCCTTCGATCCGCGCCCCAAGGCCGGCGTGTTCGCCGTGCGCGAAGCCCCGGTGCTGCATCACAACCTTGTCGCCCATCTGTCGGGCCGCCCTCTGCGCCGGTTCAAACCGCAGAAGGATTACCTCAAGCTGATCTCTCTGGGCGGCCAGACGGCGCTGGCCGAGAAGCTGGGCACGGCGCGGCGCGGGCGGCTGCTCTGGCGCTGGAAGGACCGGATCGACCGGACCTTCATGCGCCGGTTTCGCGATCTGCCCGCCATGGCGCCCGAGCCGCCTGCCCGCGCGGCCCGCGGCGTGGCCGAACTCATGGGACGCGCGCCGCTGTGTTCCGGCTGTGGGGCAAAGGTGGGCGGTGCGGCGCTGACCACGGCGCTGGAGGGTCTGCCGACCCCGGGGCGCGACGACGTGATCAGTCTGCCCGGGGATGACGCGGCGGTGCTGTCCGTGGGGGGCACCCGGCAGGTTCTTGCCACCGACCATCTGAGCGCGGTGACCGAGGACCCGGCCCTGATGGCGCGGATCGCGGCCATCCATGCGCTGGGCGATGTCTGGGCGATGGGGGCAGTGCCGCAGTCGGCGCTGATCAGCCTGATCCTGCCGCGCATGACGCCTGCCCTGCAGGCCCGGACGCTGGCCGAGATCACGCGGGCCGCCTCCGATGTCATGGCGCAGGCCGGGGCAGAGATCGTGGGCGGCCATACCAGCCAGGGGGCCGAGATGACGATCGGCTTCACGGTGACCGGGCTGGCCGATGCCGCGCCGATCACCGTGCGGGGCGCGCGGGCGGGCGACGCGCTGATCCTGACCAAGCCCATTGGCTCGGGCACGATCCTTGCCGCCGAAATGCGGGGCAAGGCAAGGGGGGGCGACGTGCTGGCCTGCTTCGACGCGATGGTCCAGGGGCAGGGCGAGGCGTCACGTCTGCTGCACGACGCCCACGCCATGACGGATGTGACCGGCTTCGGTCTGGCCGGGCACCTTTCGGCGATCTGCCGCGCATCGGGCACGGGGGCTGTGCTGGACGCGCTGCCAGTTTTGCCCGGCGCTTTGGACCTCGCCGAGGCCGGTGTCCGGTCGACGCTCTTTGACGACAATGTCGGAAACGCCCTGCCCCTGACGGGGCCCGAAGGCGCGCTGCGCGACCTGCTGTTCGACCCGCAGACCTGCGGAGGCCTGCTGGCCGCCGTGGCCGGGGACGCGGCCGAGACCACCTGCGCCGCGCTATGTGCGGCGGGCTACCCCGCGCGGGTGATCGGCCGGGTGATCGAGGGTGACGGGATCAGCCTTCAGACCTGACGGTTTCTGCGATCCGCGCCGCCAGCGCGTCGCGATCGACCGGTGTCAGACCAGGGGCCGCGACCTGTGCCAGCACGGGATGCGCGCGCGCCGCACGGGACTTGGCGTAGCTGGGATCGTAGTGGTCCTGCATCAGCGCCCGGGCCAGACCTTCGTGGTCGCCCGCGGTCAGACGTTCAAGCCAACGATCGACCACCGCGCCCCCGCGATGGCGCCTGAGTACCTGCAGGCGGTTGGTCAGGTCGTCCTGCCGGGCGATGACATCCGCATAGGCCTCGACCAGATAGGCGGCACGGGCGTCGAGCGGCGCGCTGACAATGATCCGGGGGGCCGCTTTCATGATGGCCCAGAGACTGGGCGGGATGATCCGTTCGCCGATCTTGCTGCTTTCGGCCTCCAGCACCACGGGGCGGGCCGGGTCCAGGCGGGCAAGACGACAGGCCAGGGCGCTTTCGAAGGATTTCTGGCTGGGTTGGTCCGATGGATCGCCTCCAAGGATCGAGCCGCGATGCCCGGCCAGGCCCTCGAGGTCGAGCATCTGCACGCCCAGGTCCGCCAGCCGGTGCAGCAGGTCTGTCTTTGCGGTGCCGGTGTAGCCGTCCAGCAGGATCACGCGGTGGGGCAAGGGTGTGTCGTAGAGCATCGCATGCACCAGCCGCCGATAGGTCTGGTAGCCGCCCGAGATCGTGTCCGCCCGCCAGCCGACTGCCCGCAGGATCGTCGCGACCGAGCCCGACCGCTGACCGCCGCGCCAGCAATAGACAAGCGGGCGCCAGCCGCCGGCGCGGTCGGCCAGGTCGGTTTCCAGGTGCCGGGCCACGTTGCGGGCGACAAGCGCCGCGCCCGTCTTGCGCGCCTCGAAGGGGGCAATCTGCCTGTAGATCGTGCCAACCCGCGCCCGTTCCTCGTTTGACAGGGCGGGCAGGTTGATGGCGCCGGGAATGTGGTCCTCGGCGAATTCGGCGGGCGAGCGCACGTCGATGACATCGTCATGGCCGTGGGCCAGCAGATCGGCCAGGGTGCGGAAGGTCTCGGGCATGAGATGTGCTTATCTGACGGGGCGCCTCTGCGAAAGCCGCCCGGACGCGGTCAGTCCGGGGGTGTCAGCGGCTGGCGCCCCGACCCGGAGAGCAGGAACCACTGGCCATCCTCCAGCACCGCCGGAACCAGCGGGCGGCCATAGCCCGCGCCGCCGTCCATGTTGATGCGGTTGCCTTCGTGGCGGGGGTGGTCCAGCGCAGTGTGTCCATGGACGACCATCTCGCCGTGGTCGCGGGTGTCGTCGAGCCAGCCGTCGCGAATCCAGATGAGGTCTTCCTCGGACTGATCCTCGACGGGGATGCCGGGGCGCAGGCCAGCATGCACGAAAAGGTGCCCCTGCGCCCTGTGCCAGCGAGGGCGCGCGGCGATCCAGTCCAGATGCGCCTGCGGCACCGCCGCGCGGACCTCGGCCAGAAGCTCTGCCCGGTCCGGGTCTTCGTCATCGGCATGAACGTCATAAGAGGCCAGCGTCGCGGGACCGCCAAGTGCCGGATGCAGCCAGCCCTTGCCGGACTTGATGGCTGCGTCCTGTTCCACCCCGTCGCGGACAAAGCGCAGGAACATGCGGTCGTGATTGCCGAAAAGCACCGTCCAGTCGCGTCCCTCGGCCTGCCCGGCCATCAGCCGGTCGATCACGCCGCGGGTGTCGGGGCCGCGATCGGGAAGGTCGCCGAGAAAGACATGCGGCGCATCCCGCCCGCCATCGGCCTCGATCAGCGCGAGGGCGCGATCGAGCTGGGCCAGCTGGCCGTGAATGTCGCCGATGGCATAGAGCATCCGGAGAGTCCTCGGAAATGAGAAGGGCGCCGGTGCGGCGCCCTTCCTTGTGATCCTAGTCGACGTTGAAGGTCAACGGTTTGACCTGTTTGAACAGCTCGGTCGCCTTGAGTTCGTTGAGCGCGGCGGCGGGCACGGGTTCGTCCACGTAAAGCAGCGCGATGGCCTCGCCCTTCTCGGTGGAACGGCCCAGCGTGAAGTTCGCGATGTTCACGCCATGCGCCCCCATGGTCGCCCCCAGCGCACCGATGATGCCCGGCTTGTCATCATTGGTGGTGTAGATCATGTGCTCGCCGATCTCGGCGTCGATGTTGATGCCCTTGATCTGGATGAAGCGCGGTTTGCCGTCGCTGAAGACCGTGCCGCCGATGGACCGTTCGCGGGTGTCGGTGACGACAGTGACCTTGATGTAACCCTCGAAGGCGCCGGACTGGTCCTGCTTGGTGGTCGATATCTGCACGCCGCGTTCCTTGGCGATGACCGGGGCCGAGACGACGTTCACGTCCGGGTTCGTGACGGTCATGATGCCTGCCACGGTGGCCGAGGTCAGCGCGGCCAGGTTCATCTCCGAGGCCTCGCCATCGTACAGGATGTTGATCGCCTTGATCGGTTCGTCCGTCATCTGGCCGATGAAGTTGCCCAGGTGATCGGCCAGCTTGATCCAGGGGCCCATGATCTTGGCTTCCTCGGCGGTGACAGAGGGCGAATTGAGCGCGTTCTGAACCGCCCCGGTCAGCAGATAATCCGACATCTGCTCGGCCACCTGCAGCGCGACGTTCTCCTGCGCCTCTGTGGTGGCCGCGCCCAGGTGCGGGGTGCAGACGACGTTGGGCAGGTTGAACAGCGGGTTCTCCGTCGCCGGTTCCTGCGCGAAGACGTCGAAGGCCGCGCCGCCCAGGTGCCCGGATTTCAGCAGGTCGGCCACGGCTTCTTCATCGACCAGCCCGCCTCGGGCGCAGTTGATGATGCGCGCGCCCTTCTTGGTCTTTTCCAGGTTCTCGCGGCTGAGGATGTTCTTCGTGGCATCCGTGAAGGGCACGTGCAGCGTGATGAAATCGGCCCGTGCCAGCAACGCGTCCAGCTCGACCTTCTCCACACCCATCTCGATGGCGTGCTCCTCGGACAGGTACGGATCGTAGGCCACGACCTTCATCCTCAGCCCGCGGGCACGGTCACAGACGATGCCGCCGATGTTGCCGGCACCGATCACACCCAGCGTCTTGCCGGTCAGCTCGACCCCCATGAATTTCGACTTCTCCCATTTGCCCGCGTGGGTCGAGGCGCTGGCCTCGGGGATCTGCCGGGCGACGGCGAACATCATGGCGATGGCGTGTTCGGCCGTGGTGACCATGTTGCCGAAGGGGGTGTTCATCACGATGATGCCCTTCTTCGAGGCCGCCTCCTTGTCGATGTTGTCGGTGCCGATCCCGGCGCGGCCGATGACCTTGAGGTTGTCCGCGGCGGCGATGATCTTTTCCGTGGCCTTGGTGGCCGAGCGGATTGCGAGGCCGTCGTACTGGCCGATGACCTGCAGCAGTTTTTCCTTGTCCTTGCCCAGATCGGGCTGGAAGTCGACGTCGATGCCGCGGTCACGGAAGATTTGCACGGCGGCGTCGGAGAGCTTGTCGGAGATGAGTACCTTGGGGGCCATGTCTGTGGTCCTTGTCATTGGGGCGCTCACCCGAGGCCGCACCACATCCAGCAGGAAAGGGCGCGGACCTCGATGAGCGGATGTATCAGGAAAGGGCGGCGATCTCTTCTTGGAACGCCCAGTCAAGCCAGGGCAGCAGCGCCTCGACATCGCTGGTCTCGACCGTTGCGCCGCACCAGATGCGCAGCCCGGCGGGCGCGTCACGATAGGCGCCAACGTCGAGGGCCACGCCCTCGGCCTCCAGCCGTTTCTGCACCGTCTTGGCGAACCCGGCGCCATCCGTGATGCGATCATCGGTGAACTTCAGGCAGACGCTGGTGTTCGACCGGGTGGTCGGGTCACTGGCCAGGTTGTCGATCCAGTCGCGGCTGGCGCAGAAGTTCCAGATCGCCCGGGCGTTGGTGTTGGCCCGGTGGATCAGGGCGTCCAGCCCGCCGATGGATTTCGCCCAGCCCAGGGCGAAGAGGTAGTCCTCGACGGCAAGCATCGACGGCGTGTTGATCGTCGCGCCCTCGAAGATGCCCTCGTTGAGCTTGCCACCCTTTGTCATGCGAAAGATCTTGGGCAGTGGCCAGGGCGGGGTGTAGCTTTCCAGCCGGTCCACCGCGCGGGGCGAAAGAACCAGCATACCGTGGGCCGCCTCGCCACCCATGACCTTTTGCCACGAGAAGGTCGTCACATCCAGTTTGTCCCAGGGCAGGTCCTGCGCGAAGGCCGCCGAGGTCGCGTCGCAGATGGTCAGGCCCGCACGCTCGGCCGGGATCAGTTGCCCCGATGGGACGCGCACGCCGGAGGTCGTGCCGTTCCAGGTGAAGACCACGTCATGGTCGTAGTTCAGCGCGGCCATGTCGACGATCTCGCCGTAGTCGGCCTCGTGCACGGTGGCCGCGATCTTGAGCTGCTTGACCGCGTCGGTGACCCAGCCCGCGCCGAAGCTTTCCCAGGCGACCACCTCGACGGGCCGTTCGCCAAGCAGGGACCACATCGCCATTTCCACGGCACCGGTGTCCGAGGCGGGCACGATTCCGACACGATAGTCGGCGGGGATGCCCAGCAGCTCGCGCGTGGTCTCGATCGCGGACTTGAGCTTGTCCTTGCCCACCGCGGCGCGGTGCGACCGGCCGAGGGCGGCGTCGGAAAGCGCGTCGAGTGTCCATGTGGGGGGTTTGGCACAGGGGCCGGAGGAAAAACGCGGATTAGCCGGCCGCGTTGCCGGTTTCGTCGTGGTCATTTTTGCTACCCTTCCAGATAAGCGCCCCTCGTTGGGGAGGGGTGTCCCACCGGTCCGGCTAGTGCATTAGCCGCCTCTCTGCAACAGCCAATCTGCCGGTTTGCGACATCATCGCGCGCACAAGCGGCAGGTGGGGTGCCCATCGCACACCTGCCGACAAGGGTTGCGCTTGGGTCTTCGTCTTGGTTTGAGACATGGCAACGGAAAGGATGCCGCATGGAAGTCGTGACCCTGATCGCCCGTCCCGGGGCCCTGGAGCCCGCCGTGGTCGAAAACCTCCGCAATGCCTGGGGCGGGGGCGCGGCCATCTGGCTGTCCCCGGACGAGGCGGCGGAGTTTCCGGTTTCGGCCCGGCCCGGCAATTTCGCGGCGGTGCGCACGGAACTTGATGCGCTCGGGGTGGACCTGAACCTGCAACCCGCCGAAGGGCGGCGCAAGTCGATGCTGCTGGCGGACATGGACAGCACCATGATCCGCCAGGAATGCATCGACGAACTGGCCGCCGAGGCGGGGATCGGGCCGCGCGTGGCCGAGATCACGGCCCGCGCCATGAACGGCGAGCTGGATTTCGAAGGCGCCCTGATCGAGCGGGTGGGGCTTCTCGCGGGGCTCGACCTGCAAGTGATCCACCGGGTCCTGGCCGAACGCATCACCTACATGCCCGGCGGCAAGGCGCTACTGGCGACGATGAAGGCGGGGGGCGCCCATGCGGTCTTGGTTTCGGGCGGTTTCACGGCCTTCGCGGGCGAAGTGGCCACGGCGCTGGGCTTTGACGAATTCCGCGCGAACACCCTGCTGGAGGAGGCGGGCAAGCTGACCGGCGACGTGGCGCGCCCGATCCTGGGCTGCGAGGCCAAGGTGCAGGCCTTGGAAGAGATCACGGCCCGGCTGGGCCTGTCCGAGCGCGATGTGCTGGCGGTGGGCGACGGGGCCAACGACCTGGGCATGCTGGGCCGGGCGGGCAGCGGTGTGGCCCTTCATGCCAAGCCCAGCGTGGCGGCCCAGTGCGCGCTGCGCGTCAATCACGGCGACCTGACCGCGCTGCTGTTCCTGCAGGGCTACGCGCGGGAGGACTTCGCCGCTTAGCAGGCGGCGCGTCGTCGCGGGGGGGGGGGGGGGCCCCCGCCCCCCCCCCCCCCCCCACGGCGCTGACCCGTTACAAGATCGGCAAGGGCATTCCGATCAGGATGATGTCCTGCCACACCGGCACGATAGAGGGCTACATGATCGAGGGCCATGT
>NZ_JBKOTX010000101.1:0-20438 GCF_047086965.1 Roseovarius halophilus (ex Wu et al. 2025)
ACAGGGGCGTCGCCCCCGATCGTATCGGGATGGTGCCCAATGCCTGCGATCCCGCCCGGTTCAGACCGCTTGCGCGGGACGAGGGGCTGATGCGGCGGCTCGGCCTGCCGGCCGATGTGCCGGTGATCGGGTATGCGGGGTCCTTTACCCAGTACGAGGGGTTGGACGACCTGGCGCGCGCCTGCGCGATCCTGCGCCGGCAGGGTCATTTCTTTCGCCTGCTGCTCATCGGCAGCGAGCCGCCCGATCACGCCGGGGCGTTCCCCGTCACCGACCGAATCCGCCGGATCGCCGCGCGGGACGGGCTGGGCGACTGGCTGATCCTGACCGGCCGGGTGCCGCACGAGGCGGTGGCGGCGCATTATTCCCTGGTCGATATCGCCCCTTTTCCCCGCAAGTCGCAACCCGTGACCGAACTCGTCTCCCCGCTCAAGCCGCTCGAGGCGCTGGCCATGCAGAAGGCCGTCGTCGTCTCTTCCGTGGCCGGGATGGGGGACATGGTGCAGGACGGGGAAACCGGGCTCGTCTTCGCCAAGGACGACCCGGATGCGCTGGCCACGGTCCTGGGCCGGCTTCTCGGGGATGCCGCCCTGCGCCGCCGTCTGGGCGAGGCGGCCCGGGCATGGATCATGGAGCACCGGAACTGGCAGCGGACGGCCCAGACCATGAACGCCATGATCTCGGAGGTCGTGGGCGGGTGATGTTGCCCGGGTTGCCATCAGCGAGAATGTTGTCGCGTTGTGCCTCAGGAAGGTACTTGCTAAGACAGCAACGATTAGTGCCGCGCGGGACATTTGGCGTCAGGCCGCATCAATCGAGAAGCAGATTTTCAGGGGTAATTATTGATGGCTTCCGGGAGCACTGAAAACCGACCCATTCATGACGGATTTCTCGCAGCTGCGCGCGTCTTGCGCGACATGGGCCGACTCACCTCGGAAACAGCGGTTCTTCGAGCAGCATCGGACCGTTGCGAGACGCCCGAGGCGTTCGAGGCGCTCTTGAAAAGCGCTGAACGCGTTCACGACAAAGCCACTGCTGCAGCGGCCTTCGAGAAACTCGAAACCCTTTATGAAGCGCAGCGCGACAAGGAACAGCTGGCCGCCCTGAGAAAACATCGCCTGCGCTTCCTTCAAAGGGACGGTGTCGACAAACCTCGTGTTGCGGGAATCATGGACGAATTCACCATGGCCAGCTACACGCCGGAATGTGTTTACTTGCCGTTGCACCCGGAGTCGGCCTGCCAGCAGCTGACCGAGTTCCGGCCGGATTTCGTTTTCATCGAATCTGCCTGGCATGGAAACGGCAACCTATGGAACAAGATGGTCAGCACGGTATCCGAACCGTTGGAACGCATGCTGAGCTGGTGTCGCGACAATGGTATTCCATCGGTTTTCTGGAACAAGGAAGACCCGGTTCACTTTCATAGCTTCATCGCCGCTGCCCGGCTGTGTGATTTCGTCTTCACCACCGACATGGATTGCGTTCCGGCGTACAAGGACGCGCTCGGACACGAGCGTATCTATTTCTTGCCCTTCGCCGCGCAACCGCAATCGCACAATCCGATCGCCACGATGACGCGCAAGGATGCCTTCAATTTCGCCGGCTCTTATTATTTGCGTTATCCCGAACGGCAGCGCGACATCGCCGCGATCATCGATACGGTCAGCAGGCTACGCCCCGTTGAAATTTATGACCGGAACCACGGGAAAGACCACCCGCACTACAAGTTCCCGGAAAAATACCGGAGCATGATCCTCGGTAGTCTGCCGTTTTCCGAGATCGACAAGGCCTACAAGGGCTACCGTTACGGTATCAACATGAACACCATCAAGCAGTCGCAGACCATGTTCGCGCGACGCGTGTATGAGCTCATGGCATCCAATACCGTGGTTGTCAGTAATTTTTCACGCGGCATGCGCATGATGTTCGGCGATTTGGTGATTTGTTCGGATCAGCGCGATCAACTGGCTGCCCGACTGGACCGGTTGACGGCGGATGACACGGAGTATCGCAAGTTTCGCTTGCTGGGGCTACGCAAGGTGATGCGCGAGCACACCTACGCCGCACGCCTAGCCTATATCCAATCGAAAGTTCAGGATAAACCCTATTGGGAGGAGCAGCCAGGCGCGGCGCTCATAGCCCATGCCCCGACCATCGACGGGGCTGAACAACTCATCGCGCAGTTCCGCGCCCAGACACATGACCGAAAGCGACTGTTCCTGCTGTGTCCCGGAGGCGCTCCGGACGGAACGGAGCCGGATATCCAGGTGTTCCGGGATGCCGACAGCCTGATTTCCACCGTCATGGCCGAATGCAACGAGTTCGCCTTTTCCGGGGGGATGCATACAGGTGATCATTATGGCCCGAATTACCTGACCGATCTGACGTTGGCGGCCCGCTACAGTGATGCAGAGGGGTTTGGCAAGGGTTGCCATTATACCTTTGCAGCCAAGGGTATGAGCCTGCACAACGAAGAACTGCGTTATGGCCCCGTGGACGCCCTGCTCTTGCGCGCCGCAGTTTTGCGTAGCGCACATCTTACGCCTGAGTTGGTTCGCGACATGCTGCAAGCCCCGGAGAGCACCACTGTTTCCGGTATGTCCCTACTGGCGCTGGACGAGTTCAATTATTGCCGCGATGGTGCGGGCGAGGATGCGGCCGCAGCCCTGGCTGATGATCTCGAGCTGCCCTTCCAAGGCTGTAATACGTCCTCCCTTTACGAAACAGCCGAACGCTTGCCGGCTGCAAAACCTCGGATGCGGGCCCGCGGAACCGCCCTGCCATCACTGAGCGCCGAGACCTTTTTCAGCGGATCGATCGTTTCGAAATCCATGCCGCTTACCAAGCGGAAGGACAACGGACGGCTGATTGTCGCGCGCGATACCGATACCGGTCAGGCCGCGTATCTGTGGATGAAGGCAAAGCTTCCCCGCAAAGATTTGAATCTGACGGATCAGAGCAGCTTGAATTTCGAGATGGATCACGACCTGGCGCAAGCCAGCCTGGTCTGTGAATTCTACACGGATGACAATCGCAAGATCAGCCACTCGATGCTTTCAGCCGGGGGGCGCCACGCGCTTGCCATCCCGGATGATTGTACGCAGTTGCGCTTCGGGCTCAGGCTGGTCGGCACCGGCTCTCTCGCGCTTGGTGACATCACGTTCGGTGCCGATACCGCCATGCCTCCGGTGATCATGGGCAACTCCGACACGCTGGTGCTGACCAAGCAGTACCCGTCCTATGATGATCTCTACAAGTACGGCTTCCTGCACAGTCGGGTGCGTGGCTACCGTGCAGGCGGCAAGGGGGTGGACATCTTCCGGATGAACCCGGGTATCACGAAGGCCTATGACGAGTTCGAGAATATCGACGTCGCCACCGGCGATGCCGAACTGTTGGACGCGACCTTGCGCACGGGCCAGTACAGGCATGTTCTGGTGCACATGCTCGACCGGCAGATGTGGGAGGTGCTCAAACCTCATCTCGACCATCTGAAGGTGACGATCTGGATCCACGGCGCCGAAATCCAGCATTGGAAGCGGCGGGAGTACGAGTTTTCGCATATGACCACCGACGAGATCGCGCAGAAGAAACGGCGCGCCGAAGGTTATCTAAAGCTGTGGCAGGAGGTTTTTGCCGATCCCAGCCCCAACCTGCACATGGTGTTTGTCTCGGAGACGCTGCGCCGAGAGGCCACCGAGGACGTGGGTCGTGCCCCACCCGAAGGCCGCTGTTCGGTGATTCACAACTACGTGGACGGGGATTTCTTTGCCTATCGTGAAAAGACCCCCGAGGACCGGCTTCGGATCCTGTCAATACGTCCCTACAGCTCCGCGACCTATGCCAATGACCTGACCGTCGCCGCGATCGAGGAGTTGGCCACACGCCCTCTTTTTGACACCCTGTCCTTCACTCTTGTTGGCAGTGGCCCATTATTCAGACCTCTCACCCAACGCATCGCGCATCACTCCAATGTCAACCTGCACGAGACATTCCTTTCCCAGAAAGAAATCGCCGCATATCACGCGGAACACGGAATTTTCCTGTGCCCGTCGCGGATGGACAGCCAAGGCGTGTCGCGGGACGAGGCGATGGCCTCGGGGCTGGTGCCGGTGACGACTGATATTGCTGCAATTCCTGAATTTGTCGACGAGAGCTGCGGTCTGCTGGCCCCACCCGAGGATCCGGTGGCCCTTGCCGACGCGATCGAGCACCTCTACACCGACCCCGACCTGTTCCTGAAGCTTTCCGAAAGCGCAGCCCGAAGGGTGCGCGCGCAATCGGGATACGAGCAGACGGTGGGACGAGAGTTGGGGGTGTTAACTCAAGATTAAGAGTAAGGTATCAGATCTTTATAGATGCGACCGTAACCCTTTGTTGCATCAAGTCAGCAAGATATCTCGTTTTCCAGAATAGTTGCATGAATGTTTTTTGCATCCACTGGATGGGAAAACTTTCCCTGCTGAACCGCGGTTTTCATCGCGGCGTCCGAAGCTAAATTTCGCTTCGCTATCTTGGAAAGATGTTCTGCGAGATGGTCGATTGGTCGTCGGTCATTTTTTTTAGTTGAAACTCGTTCATGCCCACTTCCCTGAAAAGTCTTACCAATTAGCACTTCGCATTTTGGCAATAACAACAAGGTATCAAGGCATTCTTTTGCGGGCTCTTTTTTCGGATTGTCATAAGGACGTGTCAGAAGATCCGGAATCAATGCATTCATGGCATCGAAGAGAACCTGGTTTCTTGCGATTTCCTGCGATGATTTGAAACTGGTTGCCTCCTGTAGATATTTTGATCCAAGTGGCGATATGCGAATGGAATAGTTGGCAAGCAGGCCGGAATGTAAGCGATCTCGAAATTCGCGGTAATGCGCGATCATTGGGTTAATCGTGTCAGAGGTTGAGAAAATTCTTTCTAAAGCCTCTTTAACGTCTATTTTTATTCGCTGAAAAAACTCTTCGCTGACGAACTTATCCTCATGTTTGTGGAAAAAAGTATCGATATCGGTGTTCGGATAGAAAGGCCGATGTCTTTCCCCTCCGCCGCCGCCAATATTGACGAGTTTTTCACTAAATTGATGGTCCGGAAAGTAAACCGGGCTGTATGCACCAAGTGATGACAAACGCCACATCTCAAAGCATTCACGAGAACTTCGCCATGAGACGGGAACAGAAAGCGGTTTGTTCAATGGAAACCGATAAAACTTGGAAAGCCGTTCGGCTACTTTGAAATCTTCCCGGTGCCTTCCATGTTTCCCACAATTGAAAGTCAGTTCATTGGTCATGCTAAGTCCCAGCTTTGACTGAGCGTACATGATGAGCGCAAGATTGATGCGAGAATCAACGCCGCCCGTTATGTCTGATTTTACAAAAATTCCGGGCGTTGAAATGAGTGTCGCAGTTCGGTTAACCCAGAGAGATATGAAACGAATCATCGCTTGTTCATAAGTTTCTGCCGTCGGCTTTGTCGATTTCATGGTCAGTTTGATTTCAGATCTTGAAATTCGTATCTCAGCTTGTGCCGGAACGAGTTCTATTTCGTCGACTGCCGTTTTAAATGACCAGAGTTGCTGCCAGAACGGGCCTGTGAGAAGCCAAGCATTCAAGTGTTCCGGCTGCGGTGTGATACGCCATCCAGCAGCCCTTACGAAATCCAGCAGTTTGGAAAATGAATTAGACAAGGCCCATTTGCTACTATCCCTATAAAGAAAAAGCTTCATTGTACCGTTGAAGTCGGTTCCAGCGACGTGGTCGCTGCCTTCCTTGCGGAGCAGAAAATAGCGACCATCTTCGTGAATTTCTGCGCAGCGCTGTCTCTCTGATTCAAAGTTACGCAGGCCAGATTCACCAATAACGAAATCCTCTTCAAAAAACGCATGACCGCGAAAAAAAAGATCTGGGAGTTTTTGACCCACAGAAAAAACAAAGAAATCATCTGGCGTCATGGTGTTTCTCTTTGCTGCATATGATGGGTGAATAATCCTGACTGTTATGCGTGCATGATGCACATTTCATTTTCCGTCTGAAAGGGGTTAGCCGGGGCTTTCTTCCGGTCCGATATAACCCGTGGCTTGCTACACATGGCGTGTATACGCGGGCGGCGCAAGCAGTTGACGCTTCGTATCGCCTCGGGCGCTGCCGCCTGCATTCCGGTCTGGATGGGATGTTCAGAAGCGTCCTCAGCACCCGGGTTAATGACTACCAGCCTTCGCAAGTCGTCGTGTTCGGTCCATTGGCAGGCAAGCGAGTGCGTTTTCGACTGCAGTTCGAGGATATTTGAACTTTGAACGTCGTTGCTTCGCTTCCCGCGCGGCGACAACCTTGCCACCCCGGGGCATTTAAATTAGGAGTATCTTTCGAGTAGATGTGAAAACTTTCGTGAGATCTGAGAAATTCCGGTCATGGTCGCACTCACCCAGTTCACGACGGGAATTTCGGATCAGAAGAAACACCATCTCCGGGTGGTTCTGGACGTCATCGGCCCCTCCCCTGAGAAGCCGCCCGCCCTGGCCACGTTCTCGTTCCGCGATGCCCAGGGAAATGTTCTGGAGCCGCCATACCGGGGGTTCTCCCATTCGAAACATTACGGGGCTTTCCGTTATCTGGGCAAACCGGGCCAGAGCGGGCAGCTTGAGCTGTGGGTCGATATCACGCCGCCGCCCGGGGCCGCCGGCGTGGATATCGAGATCCACCGCTGGCAGGCCGGGTTCGTCATGCTGCTGGAAGCGCCCGAGCTGGAAACGGCCCCGCCGGCGGCCGCGGGGGGCGAAACGGCGCTGGCGCCCGGAAAGGCGGCCGATACATCCCTTGCTTCGTCGTCTAGCGCCAAACCGGCCGCCGCGCGGAAGGATGGCCCTCTGGCACAGACCTCCAAGGCGGTCTTCCCGGACCAGCGTTTCCGGTTGCGAACGACGCTTCGGGTTGCCGCCCCCTCCCCGGAAAAGCCACCCGCCCTGATCGCGTTGTCGTTCCGCGATGCCCAAGGAAATGTGCTGCCATCGCCGTATAAGGGAATTTTCCAATCGAAACGCTACGGCGCCTTTCTCTACCTCGGAGAGCCGGGCCTTGACGGGCAATTCGAGGTCACGGCCGAGGCCGCGGCCCCGCCGGGGGCGACCAGTGTCGAGATTTTCCTGTACCGCTGGTATGCGGGCTCGGTCTCGGTGCCGGAAGAGCCCGAATGGCTCACGCTCGAACAGCTTTCGGAAACACTATCCGACAAACAGGACTCCGAGAAGCCCGGCCTCGACCTGCTGGTATCGCTCGCCCGTGATGTGGAACCCGGCGAAGGCTACGAGGTAAGCGGCTGGATCGACAGCCCCGCCCCGCTGCCGGAGCGTTTCGCGCTGGCCTCCGTCATCTTCGAGACACGGGACGGAAGAGAGGTTCCGCCGCTACCCGGCATATCGGTCTCGTCACGGGTCGGGGCGTATCGCTACCTGACACCGTCCGATCACGCGCTTTCCGCGAACGAGACGAAATTCAGGGCACATGCCGTTTTCATCGCACCTCGTGAAGCGGCACGGATGAACGTCCGGCTGATCCGGTGGCGCGCCGAGGAGGGACTGGCCGTACAGGATCCCGAAGTCGCCTGGCTCGGTGCGCCGGATCAATGCATTGCCCATGGCGAAAGTGGTCTGGAACTGACGAAATGGTTCGCCTTGCAGGGGCGCCTCCGTTTCCGGAGTGCCGACAGCAAACACATCGGCATTGTCATCTTCAGCTTCAAGGACGCCGCCGGCGAGCCCGTTCTCACGACCGCCGAAGGGCTTTCCACGTCGGAGCGGTTCCTGAACTATGCCTATATCCGGGACGACCGGGACCCCGACCCGGAGGATGTGCGGGAGACCGACTTCTTCATTTCCTGCAAGCGGCCGGAAGGCGCGCAGCACGTCTCATGGCGCCTGATGCCCTGGGACGCGAACATGGCCGAACTGGCCCACCCCCCCCGGATACGGGAACTGGACACCAGCGCCGACGCTTGCCTGGACGGTCTTTCCGGTCAGGCCCGGATACTCAACGACCTTTCGGAGGAGCATGCCGGGATCCTGCGCCGGAATCTGCCCCGGGACCCCCTGCTGACAAACCTGGCACGGCGCCGTTTGGCCGTGCACGCCGAGGCGATAACGCGCACGCAAGAAGGGGATTGGCTGACCGTGAAGGCCAATCTGAAATGGGCCAAGGGCACCTTGTCCGGTAACCGAATGGCGATTCATCCCGTTTATTTCGACTTGTCGGGCGACCGGCTGGAAGCGCCTTCACTTCTGGGATGCGCAGAATCGGAACGGATCGGGGGATACCGTTACATCGCCCTCCAGGAAGACGGTGAGCCGGGCAAGGGCTGGTTTCGCGAAAGCTTTCTGACACCACCGGGTGCGGCCTATGCCGCCTTCTACCTGCTGAGCGTGAACGGCCCGGCCGAGATCGGGGTGAAGAGCGTGACTTGTGCCCCGATCCACCGCGAGGACATTTTCACCGGTCTCGACCTGTCGGAGCTGAAGACCGGCCAGCTTACAGGGCTTGCCCAGATCGCCGACCGCATATGGGATTTGAAGGCACAGCGGGCCATTTATGTCGCGCTCAGTTGGGCGGAGCCCAAGACGACGAAATACTCACAGAAAGCACGGTCCCTGTCGAACCAACTCGAACCCCTCGACCCGGGCTGGCTGCCGGCCCTGCCGGCCCGCCGGCCGGTGGCTTCGCCCGACCCCAAGTCGGTTCTGCACCTTTTCAAGGTGATCTGCCCCGATGAAAGCAGTGGCGGCGCCGTGCGCAGCACCTGCATCGTCGAGGAGCAGGCCGCGCAGGGGCTCAGGCCCGTGGTCTGCATGCCGCTCGGGGCGGTGCCGGCGGACCAGGACACGCTTCGGGACGGATTGGGCGAGGTGACGCGCAACGGCGTGGCGGTCAATTATCTCAATTTTACCCCTATCGAACCTCGCGCGCTTTCCCTGGCAAAGCGCTATTCGTTCGAAACCCTGATGTATGACCGCGTCGTCAAGAAACGGAAATGCTCCCTCATTCATGCCGCCTCCGGCTTTCACGGATACGAGAACGCGCTCAAGGGGCTGGCACTGGCCCGGGCCAACGACCTGCCCCTGGTCTACGAGGTCCGTTCCTTTCACGAGCATACCTGGCGCCCGCTGGGGGACACCGAGAAGGGCGAGAGCCTGACACATCTGCGACAGGCGCAAGAAGATCGCTGCATGGCGGCGGCCGACACCGTGGTCACCATTTCCCTGTCGATGGTCGAGAACCTTCAGGCGCGGGGCGTTCCGGCGGACAAGCTGTTCTTCGTGCCCAATTCGATCGGGGACGAATTCATCACCCTCGGCGGTGCCGGCGATATCGCCGCGTTACGCGACCGGACCGGCCTGACCGGCAAGACCACGATCGGCTACATCTCCAACTTTTCCCGGCGCGAGGGGCATATCGTCCTGCTTGATGCCTTCACGCGCCTGGTGGCACGCGGGCATGATCTCCACCTGGTCATGGTGGGCGACGGCCCCGAGCGGGAGAAGATCATGGAGGAGGTCAGGGCGCGCAAACTCACCGGGCGCGTTGTCATGCCCGGCGGGGTGGACCATGCCGACATCAAGTCCTGGTACAACTGCATCGACTATTTCGTCGTGCCCCGGATACGGGATTTCGCGTCCGATCATGTCACGCCGCTCAAGCCCTTCGAGGCGATGTCGCAGGAAATCCCGGTTTTCATGTCGGATGTTCCCGTGACGCGTGAAATCGCCGGGAAAGACCATGAAAGGGCCGATGTCTTCCCGCCGGGGGATGACGCGTATCTCGCCGGGCTGATCGAGACGGCGCTCGGGAAACGGACGGAGTTGAAAAACCGTGCCGCCGAGGCGCGGCAATGGATCCTTGCGGAACGTACGTGGTCGAATACCGTCCGGCGCTACGAGGAGGTCTATGCCCATGCGCGCGCGGCGCATGCCCGGCACAGCTCTGTGGAAAGGAAAGCCGATGGCAGCGCCAATCCCGGTTATTGACGCCAAGAGGGAGCCGAGCCGCGTCCTGGTCGACCAGTTCCTGGCACTGGAGGCCTCGGAGGCTTCTTGCCGGGGGGAGGATCCCGGGCTCATCATCACGCTTCCGCCGAGTTGGGGAAACAAGTATCAGATCCTGCTTTACGGTGCCGCGGCCAGGCATGGCTATGCCGTGGCGGGGGTCGTGCATCCCGAGAACCTGTCATTGGTGTCCTGGGCCGGGCCGGTCATCCTGCATGCGCACTGGTTTGCCGGTATCTTCAACGATGCACGGTCCGAGGGCGAGGCGCGAAGCCGGCTGCACCGGGCCTGTGACCAGATCCTGGCCTTTCGCGAGCGCACCGGGGCGCGCCTGATCTGGACGGCGCATAACGTCTTTCCCCACGGCAACCGCTTTCCCGAAACGTTCCTGGAGCTGCGGCGCTGGACGCTCGAACATTTCGACGCGATCCACGTACTGCAGGAGTCACATGTCCCCGTGCTCGAGGAAAGTTACGGCAAGACACTGCCCAACCCCTTCACCGTGCCCCACATGACCTATTGCGGCACCATCCTCGACAGCGTGGACCCCGTTGCGGCGCGGGCCTGGTTGGGACTGCCGTCCGAGGCCCGTGTCTTCGGCTTTTTCGGCTCCCTGCAGTCCTACAAGCGGCTTGACCGTTTCCTCGAGGCGTTCGACCGATTGCGCCGCGACAGCGATCGGCCGGTGGCCGCGGTGATCGGCGGCGTTCCCGGCGCCGACGACACGGCCTGCCGGCTGCAGCTGGACCGGGATCTCGATCCCGACATCAGGCTGCTGCCGCGGCGCATACAGGATCACGAGATACAGTACCTGCACCGCGCCTCCGATGTCATGGTGTTTCCCTACGCCGAAACGCTCAACTCGGGCGCCGCGCTGATGAGCGCGAGTTTTCGCACACCCTTCCTCATGCCCCGCGGCCTGGCCTCGGCCCCGCTTGAAAGACTGGGCGGGATCCTGTTCGACCCCGAAGACCCCGACGGGTTGTACCGGGCGATGCGTTCCGTCGTCGCCGGCACGTCTGCCCCGGTCTTCGACGAAACCGCGCTGGAGGCCCTGAAGCCGGCACGGATATCCGGGATGTTTTTCGAGAAACTGCAGGAAACCCTGAACCCGCCCCGGGAAGAGAATTGACCGCGCCCGAAAGACAGCCACGGGATTACCGGCACCATGTCATGAAACGGCCCGTGGGAGGAAAGTTCCTTCTGCCGCATCGCAGCCACTGCCCAAGGAAGAGAGTGTCATGATCATCCACCCCGTCATTCTGTGCGGCGGCGCCGGTACCCGGCTCTGGCCCCTGTCGCGAAAGAGCTACCCCAAGCAGTTTTCCAGGCTGACCGGTGAACTGTCACTGTTCCAGGAAACCGTCCGGCGGATCCGTGGTGACGGGTTCGCCGATCCCGTCATCCTGACCAATGACAGTTTCCGTTTCATCGTGACCGAGCAGCTTGCGCAGATCGGCGTGACGCCCGCCGCGGTGCTGATCGAACCGGAAGGACGCAATACCGCCCCCGCTGTCCTGGCGGCCGCGCTCTGGCTTGAGGGCACCGCGCCCGAGGGCGCGATGCTGGTCGCCCCGTCCGATCACGCGATCCCCGATGCCGATGCGTTCCGGGCCGCGATACGGGCCGCGGCGCCCGCGGCGGAATCCGGTGATCTCGTCACTTTCGGTATCACGCCGGCCCGCCCCGAGACCGGGTATGGCTACCTGGAACTGGCCGAGGGCGCGGATGCCGGCCTTCAACATCCGCAACCGCTCGCCGGGTTCGTGGAAAAACCCGATGCGGACCGGGCCGCGGCGATGATCGCCTCGGGCAAACACCTGTGGAACGCGGGGATCTTCCTGATGTCCATCCGCGCGGCCGTGGACAGTTACGCCACCCATGCCCCCGCGATGAGCGACAGCGTCGGGCACGCCCTGACCGAGGCGCAGAGGGATCTCGCCTTCACCCGCCTCGCCCCGGCCCCCTGGAGCGCGGCCGAGGACATTTCCATCGATTATGCCATCATGGAAAAGGCCGCCAACCTGCAGGTGATGCCCTTTCACGGGGCATGGTCCGACCTGGGCGACTGGGGGGCCGTCTGGCAACAGGGCGCGCCCGACGAACAGGGCAATGTCTGTTCGGACCACGCCACCGCGCTCGACTGTCGCGACACCCTGTTGCGATCGGAGGATCCCGATCTCGAGCTTGTCGGGATCGGGCTGGAAGACATGGTCGCGATCGCCATGCCCGACGCGGTACTCGTGGCCCCGAAATCACGCAGCCAGGATGTGAAACGGGTCGTCGCGCAGCTCGAGGCCCCCCAGGCCACCGAGTTCCCGCGCGATCACCGGCCCTGGGGCTGGTTCCAGAGCCTCGCCATGGGCGACCGGTTCCAGGTGAAACGGATCGTGGTCCATCCCGGCGCGGCGCTGTCGCTGCAATCGCATCACCACCGGTCGGAACACTGGATCGTGGTGCAGGGCACCGCGAAGGTGACGGTGGATGACGACGTGCAGCTGATCTCCGAGAACGAGTCGGTCTATATCCCGCTGGGCGCCGTGCACCGCATGGAAAACCCCGGGAAGATCGACATGGTCATTGTCGAGGTTCAGACGGGCAGTTACCTTGGCGAGGACGACATCATCCGCTACGAAGATGTCTACGCGCGGGAGTGAGGCAACGCCTCGATTTGCGCGATCGAGGCGAATAGAAAACCCGGCTGCTCCGGCGGCTTTGCCAAGGGAAGGAAATGAAGTGAAGAAAATCGGGCTTGTGGGATTCTTCGGCTGGGGGAATTTCGGAGACGAACTTTTCGTGGAAGCCTACAGGCAGTTTCTCGAGCCTCACTTCGAGGTGAAGGTCGTGCACGACCTTCTGAAAAAGCCGTATTTCTCGCGGCCCATCGAAGAGATGATCGGGGATTGCGATGCCTTCGTGATCGGTGGTGGCGATCTGATCATTCCATGGTCACTGTCGGGCCTTTACTGGCGCGAGGAATTCCTCTCGAAACCGGTCATCGTGAACAGCGTCGGCGTTCCCACATGGGGCGGCTACGACAAGAACGTCATCCAGAAATTGCGGAATTTCGTCAATCACGAAAACGTCCATTATGTCAGCGCCCGCGATCCGGAAAGCGAACGATGGATCGGAAGGCACCTGAGATGCGAAAAGGTGATCGAGGCGCCCGACATGGTCTGTGCGCTCAATCTGCCGCCCGCGAGCCCATCGGAGGACCCCGTCCTGGGCATCGTCACCCGTTTCCGCCGCGGGGGGGAAGACGACTATACCCAGGTGAAGAAACTCTGCGAAAAAGCAGCTTCCCATGGCTACAGGATACGCCAGATCATTCTGGGCAACGGTTTGACCGGCGAGAATGACCGCTCCACCGCCGACGAGTTCGATTTCCCGGACAAGGAAATCGTGTATTCCGAGAATATCTGGGACCAGTGCCGGGCGATCGGGGAATGCACCGCCCTGGCCAGTATGAAGTTTCACGGCTCGGTGGTGGCCGCGATGTACGGGGTGCCCTCCATCGTGCTGTCCCCGACCGACAAGAGCCGCAACTTCATGCGCCGGATCGAGCGCGAGGACCTGCTGTCAAACCTCAAGGACCCCAGGCTCGCGGATCATTTCTCTCCTTTCATGGCGCGCATTCCGCGAACGAGCCGCGAGCAACTTGCCAGTGGCGCGCGGGAAGGCCTGGAACGACTAAAAAAGGCGCTGCATGAAATCCCCCCCGAAACTGTCGCCTAACCAGGAGATACGTGATGCCATTCTTGTCTCGGGAACACGAGTTTCTTTTCTATTCAGCTCCGGCAACAGGCAGTACAGCCATTATTGATGCCCTGTTCAGCGGGATCGGCGGTGAATATTATCCGGAGACGGATATTGTCTCCGGAAATACCCGGATCACCCCACGCAAGCATGCGACACCGCAACAAATGCGGGATGGCGGCTTGATGACGCCCGAAATACTGGATTTCAAGACGATGGTCGGCGTACGGAATCCGTTTTCGTTTCATGTCGCAAAGTATCTCCGCAACAAGACGAAACGCGCTCAACAGATCCAGAACGAGAATTCATGGATCAACAAGCTGCCCAAGGGTGACCGCGACCGATATGTCCGGCGTATTCAAAGCCAGATCTCGATGTCGTTCTCCGAATACCTGAGATCGGAATTCAGGCGCTATGATCAGCCAATGGCGGTACAGGCACACTTTCTTGACGATGGCCGTATCGATTTTTTCATTCATCAGGAAAACATCTCGGATGATCTCGAGAGAATTCTTGCGGAAATAGGCATCGCGGAGAAAGTGGCCGTTGCGAAAAAGAACGTCACCGGGGCGCTCAAGAATGACCAGACCTATCACGACTTCTATGATGAGGAGTTGAAAGCTCTGGTCTACGAATGGAACGCTCCCTCCTTCGAGCTGTTCCCGGAATATTCATTCGAGGGGTTCGATCCAGACAAGATCAGGGTATGACAATCCCGGCGGGAGCGTCGCACATGACACCGCGTCAGATCATCTGCGTCGCCTCCGGCGGTTATGTCCGGATCTGGCCGGAATGCATTGCCAGTCACCGCGCCTATGCGCGGCGTCACGGGCTGGAATACACGCTGGTCGAACAGGCCCCCGCCAGCGGCCCGCATCCGAAATGGCTGAAATTCCACCTCGCGCTCGAGGCGCTGGAGGGCGGTCGCGACGTGATGCTGCTCGATGCCGATGCCCGCATCACCACTGAGGCGCCGGCTTTCGGCGATGTGCTGGCGCGGCATCCCAACGCGGATATATTTGCCGCGCTCGGCGTGTCGGGACGGCCCAATTCCGGGGTGGTCCTGCTGCGGGGAGGCGGGCGTTCAAGGGCGACCAGCTTCCTGCGCACCTGCATCGCCAATGCCGCCCGTCCCGTGCCGCGCGAGGACCGCGTGACAGCGGAGGGGGAAAATGGCCATTTCATCCATTATCTCAAGCAGTCCCCGTTCGATACCGCATTCCAGTGCCTGGACCCCGGCTGGAACCGCACGGCGCCCCCGGCGCGGCCCGGAGACAATGTTATCCATTATACCGGGCCGATGCGCACAGCCTATCTGGCATCCCTGCCGCATATCGATTTTCACCGGCTGGAGCATGACGAACACCCCCTGGTCGCCCATGTGCCGGAACTGGTGGGAGAGCCCAGGGCGCGGTATTCACGGATTCTGAAATCCGCAGCCACGCCCGGTTTCCTGGAAAGGCTGGCCCGGTCGGCGGAAAAACGCGCCGGCCTGGCCCCGCCCCCGGTCCGGCAGAATGCGCCGGTTTCGTTGCTGTGGCGCATCGAGCGGGCGACCGGGTGGCTTGAACGGCCCACGCGCCTGCTGATGGAACGGCTGGCCCGTCCCGGCCACTGCGCGGTCGATATCGGGGCGCATATCGGTTATTTCACGACCCTCATGGCAGACTTGACCGGCCCTTCCGGCCAAGTCATCGCGTTCGAACCACATCCCGACAATTTCACCCTTCTACGACGAAGTTGCTCCACGCGTGCCCGGGTTTTCCAGCGCGCCCTGGGCGACTCTCGGGGCACGGTGACATTGTATTTCGGGACCGGCCATTCCAACCATTCCCTCTTGGCACAAGGGGCCGGCGACACGGGCACGGAAGTTCCCCTGACGTCTCTGGATAATGCGGCAGAAGGGCTGGGACTGCCGGCACTGGACGTGATGAAATGCGATGCCGAAGGGTCGGAATGTGCCATCCTGCGTGGCGCGACGCATACGCTTGCCAAGTCCCCGGGCCTCGCGATCTTCATCGAGATCAACCCCCGTCAGCTCGTGGCGGCGGGAAGCGGTGCCGGGCAGGTTCTGGAACATCTCGACGCGGCCGGTTTCATCATGCGCCGCATCAATGATGATTACACCCTCGGACCCGAAAACAAGATCACAGGCCGCTTGACAGCCAATTATCTGGCGATGCGCGCCGCCGCATGGCGGGATTTCGAGGCCGACCTGTAAACCCGGGGTCAGCCCGGGATTCCGGTGCCTTTCAGGCGGACTTTTCAGTGCTGCCCTGATCCTGCTGGCGAAACTCCGCCTCGTCGATCTGCCGGGTCAGGCGGCGGTTTTCCTCTTCCAGCTCTAGAAAGGCCGCGCGCAGTGTCGAGAGCCGGGTCTCGGCCGTCTCGCGCGCCGCGCGTTCGGCCGCCACTTCCCGTGTCAGCACGGTATTTTCTTCCTGTACCGCCGTGATCTGCGCCGTCTGTTCGGCCAGTCGCTCCGACATGCCTTCCTGCTGGTGTCTTTCAGCATTCAGTTCCGCCTGCGCGGCCGCCAGCTCCCCGCGGAGCTGCGCGGTGGTGTCTTCAAGGGCCTGACTGCGCGTCTCGGCCTGGTGCAGATCCGCCTTGAGCCCTTCGAGCTCGGCTTCGCGCCGTTCGAAGAGGGCGAGGCGTTCCTGCACCTCCTGTTGCAGGTCCGCGTGGGCCCGCTCGGCGCGGTCCGCGCGGGCCTGCTGGCTGTCGCGGGCGTCTTCGGCCTGTCGCAGCCTGTCGTGATCCGCCCCGAGCCGTTGCCACAGGGCCGCCTGGATCTCGAAAGCGGCCTGTTCGGTCCGGGCCAGCAACGGGCTGACCAGGTCCTGCCCGGCGCTGTCCCCGGCCGCGCCCTTGGTCATCACGGCCCGGATATATCCATCCGCGACATCAAGCTGTTCGACATGGCCGTGGGCACCGAGCGCTTGCTGGATATCGCTGAGGAAGAAGCTCTGTATCTGGTCCTGTTCGGGTTGCACACCGAACGGGGCAGTCAGGACGAGACGGCCTTCGTCACGAAGATGGCTACAAGCCATGTGCAGGAAGTTCGGAACATTGGTGACATGTTCCAGCACGTTTCCCAGGACCACCGTGTCGAAGAGCGGGTCGAACCGGTCCTGGAACAGGCTGGTATTGCGGAATTCCACCCGCTCGCGCACGGTTTCGGCCTCATCGGCAAGCAGCGCGCCGGCCCGGGCGACGGCATCGGCATCGATATCGATGCCCACCACGTCGAACCCTTCCCGTGCCAGCAGAACGGGCAACATGCCCTCGCCGGTGCCGACATCGAGGATACGCCCGCCCGACACCCGCGATGCGATCCAGTGCAGGCGATGGCGAATGGCCCGCGTTGCGGAGGGGTCATCGACCCGGCCCGGATAAACCGGCGCGACGTGATTGCGTGACCCCGACGGGGCCCTCACGGCCGTGCTGTCGGAGGGCGAAGCCGCGGCATTTTTCTTGGCGGGCGCATCACGCATGGCGAGGATCATTCCATGAAACAGATAAAACACGAGTTTGCGTGCAGGCGTATAATATTTGAAGTGGCAAAAAAAGCGCATTATACAACGCGCATGCCGGCTTTGGGTCGGCGAATGCCATGCAGTGTCTCCGCATGTCATTGAACTTGAATTTCCAGGGGATCATGCCGACGGTGCGGTCCCGGATGGCAGCGCATGAAAGTCCGGCGACTTGGGACAGGAACGAACCGTATCGATGAGCATGCAGGCATCCGGCGACGCCAAACGGGACGACGAACCCGATGCCTGGCTGTTGCAGGTCAGGCTTGACCGCCTTGAACACGACCTCTCCCGGGCGCGGAACAAGGCCGACTACTGGAAGGCCGCCGCACAGGACGCCGCTGAAAAACTGGCCACCCTCGAAGAGCGGCTGGCCGAGCGGGACGCGCAAGCGGCCGAAGCCGCAGCCCGGGAAGATCCGCGCATCAGGCAGTTGACCCTGCAGGTCTCGCACAGGGATGCGGCGATCGACCAGCTCCGCGAGGATCAGGAAACCCAGAAGGAGGCGTTCGAGGACAAGCTGGCCACGCTGGAGAAGGCCCGGGCCGAGGAAGCCAAAGAGCTGGAAAACCGCCTCGAAACGATGGAGGCGGAAAAGCAGGCGCTCGGCGACGAGCTGGAAAGCACCCGGGACGAGGCGAAAAACCACGCGGAGAACGCACAGCAAAAGGCCGCGGAGCTCGACAGGGTACAGGCCGCGCTGGAAGACCGTTACGGCGACATCGCCGCGCTTGGTGAGGCCCTGGAGACGGAACGCGAAAGGCGTCAGGACGAAACCGCCTCGCTGGGCCGACTCCTGGAGGCGGCGCGACAGAAACTTGCCGAAACCGAAACGGCCCTGCAGCATGCGCATCACAGGCAGCATGTACTCGACAGCCTGGGCGCCACGAAGGCGTTCCTGAATGCCGCTCTCGGCCGTCCGCTCGCATTTCGGCGCCACCAGAGGGCCCGCAACAGGATCAACGAGGACATGCGCCTGATCGCCGCCTCGGGCCTGTTCGATGCCGAGTGGTATCTGCAACGCTACCCCGATCTCGCCCAGGCGAAGGACACGCCGCTGCGCCATTTCGTCCGCTACGGCGCGTACGAGCTGCGCGATCCGGGGCCGGAATTCGATTCGATGAAATACCACCTGCACAATCCCGATGTCACCGCGCATGGCATGGCCGCGCTGATGCATTATGTGCGCAGCGGCAAGTCCGAGGGGCGGGACGCGTTCAAGGTCGCGGACCCGGAACAGCCGTAGCATCCCGCGCGGGACGGAGAGTTTCAGCCATGCCCCCAGGGTCGTCCGACATGCCGCAGACGCTGGCGGAACTCCGGCGCTTCCTCGACCGCCCGGTCACCGACGACAGCGGCGCCCCGACGCTTTCGCTAACGCATCAGCTTCAGGCCGCGCTGGCCTGGTGCCGCGGGCAGGACGGGCCGGGATACGGACCGCTGGCCGAATGCCTGGAACATCTCCTGACGCGGCTGGCCCAGGACACGCTGCCGACCCGGATCGCGCTTCAGGAGGCCCGGTTCGAGTTGCAAGTACTGCGCGAGCTTCACGCCTCCCCCCGGGAAAACCGGCTGACGGGCGATGCCCACGCCATGGGACTGCTGCTCGCCCGGCTGCTGCCCGATCTGCCCGCCAACCTGCGCAAGAAAGCCTTTTCCCCCGCGGATTACCGGGCGCTGAACCCGGATGTGGCCAATGCCGGGATCGACCCGCTGGACCATTACCTGTCGGGCGGCGCCGCGGAGGGCCGCTTGCCCCGGGCCCTGGTGCGGGAATTTCCCGGCTCCTACCCCGACAGCGCCTTCGGCACCCTCGCCGAGCTGGCCGGCACGACGGCCCCGCCGCGTTTCGCGGCCGACCTGCCGGGCGCCCTGCGCGACGAGGCGCTGATGCTGCTCGGGCGGGAAAGACCCGGCATAAGCGTCATCCTGCCAACCTGGAACCGGGCACACACGGTGATCCCGGCGGTGGCCTCGGCGCTTCTGCAGTCCTTCGCCCCGCAGGAAGTCATCGTGGTCGACGACGGCAGCACCGACGCCACCGCCGACCTGCTGCGGACGCGCTTCCCCGAGCCGCTGGCCGAGGGGCGGCTCGTGCTGATCGAGCAGGCGCAATCCGGGGTGTCGGCGGCACGCAATGCCGGCCTTGCGCGCGCAGGCGGCGAGATCATCGCCTATCTTGACAGCGACAACCGGTGGGACCCCGATCACCTGCTTTTCGGCGCGGCCGGGCTGCTGGCCGGTCGCGGCGCCCAAAGTGCCTATACCGCGCTCTGCCGTCACAACCTGTCGGCAGGCTGGAGCGATATCCTGTTCCGGCCCCATGATCCGGCGGCGCTGGCCGAGGAGAATTACATCGACCTCAACAGCTTCCTGCACCGCCGGGAGCTACATGACAGGCTGGGCGGGTTCGACAGCGCGCTCACCCGTTTCGTGGACTGGGACCTGATCCTGCGCTACACGCATGACAGCGCCCCGGTGGCCCTGCCCGTCATTACCGGGCACCATGTGATCGACGAGACGGGCCTCGGCAATATCACCATGCGGGAGCAGGCCGAGCCGAACCTGGCCCGCATCCGGGCCAAGCAGCACGACGCGGAGGAAACGCGGGGATGACGGACCGGAACTGCGAAGAGACGGACCGCCGGCTCGCCGCCCTGGAAACCCAGAACCGCCTGCTTCTGGCCCAGGCCGAGGCGCTGCGCAACGCCCTGGCCGAACGCGATGACGAGATCACCCGGCTG
The DNA here is from genome assembly GCF_047086965.1 of Roseovarius halophilus (ex Wu et al. 2025). Taxonomy (NCBI): domain Bacteria; kingdom Pseudomonadati; phylum Pseudomonadota; class Alphaproteobacteria; order Rhodobacterales; family Roseobacteraceae; genus Roseovarius; species Roseovarius halophilus (ex Wu et al. 2025). The sequence continues at coordinate 20,058 of NZ_JBKOTX010000101.1, forward strand.
AGCGCGCGCCTGCTTGAGCAGGCAACCGCCCCGCCGCCGGCCCGTCCCGGCCTTCTGGCCCGCCTCCGGCCCCGGCGGCGCTGAGCCCGTGCGCCCCCCGGTTCCCGAAAGCGACATCGCCCGCATCCGGGCAACCGCGCTTTTCGACGCGGCATGGTACTGGCGGCGCTACCCGGACGTCGCGCGCCTGCCGCTCGACCCGGCCGCACATTTCGCCCGGATCGGGGCCTTTCTGGGGCGGGATCCGGGGCCGAATTTCTCGACCCGGTTCTATCTCGGCGCCAATCCGGACGTGGCCGCCGCCGGGCTCAACCCGCTGCTGCACTACCTGTCCACCGGCCGGGCCGAGGGGCGGGCGCCCCATCCCGGCGCCGTGCCCCC
>NZ_JBKOTX010000102.1:0-20236 GCF_047086965.1 Roseovarius halophilus (ex Wu et al. 2025)
TCGCTCCCGCGCATCGCCCAACGTGCTCCGCAACTCCCCCACGCGATCGGTCAGGTCGGCGTTGCGCTGCTCGGCCAGCCCCAACGCGCGGGACAGTTCATCGCCGCGATCCAGCCCTTGCGGGCGACATGCCGGTCCTGCTGCGGGGGGAACCAGGTGGCCGGGGCCCCCTCGGCCAGCGCCCGCAGGGGCCGCAGTTTCGATCCTTCGGTGATCGCCATGGCACAGCCCGAGGCCATGGCCGTCTTGGCCGCCGAAAGCTTGGTCTTCATGCCGCCCTTGGACAGGCCCGACCCGGCGTCGCCCGCCATGGCCTCGATCTCGGGTGTGATCTCCTCGATCAGGTCGAACCGCCGCGCGCCGGGGTCGGTCTGCGGGTTGCCGGAATAGAGCCCGTCGACATCCGACAGCAGGATCAGCTGGTCGGCCAGAACGGTCATCGCCACCCGCGCGGCCAGCCGGTCGTTGTCGCCGTAGCGGATTTCATCGGTGGCCACGGTGTCGTTCTCGTTGACGATGGGCACGGCCCCCATGGACAGCAGGGTTTCCAGCGTGGCGCGCGAGTTGAGAAAGCGGCGGCGGTTCTGGGTGTCCTCTAGCGTGACAAGCACCTGCGCGGTGGTGATTCCATGCGGGGCCAGCGCCTCTTCATAGGCGCGGGCCAGGCGGATCTGGCCCACAGCGGCGGCCGCCTGCGACTGTTCCAGCGTGAGCGCCCCTGGGCCGAGGCCCAGCACCCCGCGCCCCAGCGCGATGGAGCCCGAGGAGACCATCACGACATCCGCGCCCAGCCCCTTGAGCCAGGCCACGTCCTGCGCCAGCGCCTCGAGCCAGCCCGCGCGCAGCGTGCCGCTGGCCCGGTCCACCAGCAGGGCCGAGCCGATCTTGACGACAACGCGCTTGGCCTCGCTCAGGGGTGCCACCTGTCCTCGTCCTCTTGCTCGTCTTGCTTGCGCCGCAGACGGTCCGAGTCGATCTGCGCGCGCAGGGCGCGCAGGACCTCCGTGACCCCCTCGCCCGTCGCGCCGGACATCTGCAGCACCTGTGCCCCGGTGCCTGCCGCGATCTCCTCGGCAAGGAAGGCGCGTTCCTCGGGGTCCAGCGTGTCGATCTTGTTGAGCACGGTCACCCGCGGCTTGTCCCCCAGCGCGCCGGCATAGGCCTCGAGCTCGTCGATGATGGTGCGGTAATCGCCCACCGGGTCGCCCGAGGTGCCGTCGATCAGGTGCAGCAGCACCGCGCAACGCTCCACATGGCCAAGAAAGCGGTCGCCCAGCCCGCGCCCCTCGTGTGCGCCCGCGATCAGGCCGGGGATATCGGCCACCACGAATTCCACCCCGTCCACGCCAACGACGCCGAGGTTCGGCACGAGCGTGGTGAAGGGATAGTCGGCCACCTTGGGCCGCGCGTTCGAGGTGGCGGCAAGGAAGGTCGATTTGCCCGCATTGGGCAGGCCCAGAAGGCCGACGTCCGCGATCAGTTTCAGACGCAGCCAGATGACCCGCTCGACCCCGTCCTGGCCCGGATTCGCACGCCGTGGGGCCCGGTTGGTCGAGGTGGTGAAGCGCAGGTTGCCCCAGCCGCCGTTGCCGCCCTTGGCCAGAACCACCCGCTGGCCCACTTCGGTAAGGTCCGCCAGCACCGTCTCCTGGTCCTCGTCCAGGATCTCGGCGCCCACGGGCAGGCGCAACACGATGTCCTCGCCATCGGCGCCGGTGCGCTGGCGCCCCATGCCGCCCTGGCCGTTGCGGGCAAAGAAATGCTGTTGGTAGCGGAAGTCGATCAGGGTGTTGAGCCCCTCGACGGCCTCGGCCGCGACCGAGCCGCCCTTGCCGCCATCGCCGCCATCGGGGCCGCCGTATTCGATATACTTCTCGCGCCGGAAGCTGATGCAGCCGTTGCCCCCGCTGCCAGAGCGGATGTTGACCTTGGCGAGATCGAGAAATTTCATGAAGCAGGGGCCTTTCGGGCATTCAGGTGCGCGGGATACGGCATTGCCCCGGGCCGCTCAAGGGGTAGGCCGTGTCAACGGCCCGGGCGGCGCGGCGTTGGGTCGACCGATCGCCCGCGCGCCGGGACCAGCCGCAGGCGTCACGCCCCCATCCGCCGGCTGTAGGTCCAGGTGCGCACGATCGCGCCGCGCGCCACGCAAAAGGCCTCGGCATCACCCAGGTAGTCAAAGCCCGCGTTGGTCAGAACCCGGGCCGAGCCGGGATTGTCCTGGAAGACCTCGGCAAAGACCTGCGTGGCCCCGTGGGGATTGGCCGCCAGCAGCGCCTCGACCGCTGCCGTGGCGATGCCAGCGTTCCAGAAGGCAGGCGCGACCCAGAAGCGGATTTCGGATTGTTGCCGGTCCATGCGTTCCAGCTTGAGGATACCCATGACCTCGGCATGGCCCAGCCGGGCGCCGTCAATCACCCAGACATCCACCGAATGCTCGGGATCGACGGCGGTACGCAGCAGCGACTCGACGGTGCCGGGGGGCAGCGGATGGGGAATGTCGCGGGTCATGCGTGCCACCCGTTCATCCCCGGCATAAAGCTCGATCAGGCCGGTATCCGAGCGCCGCATGGGGCGCAGTAAAAACCGCTCACTGGCGATCTCGGCGGCCCTGTCGGGCCCCTGGGGCAAGTGCTTGTCGATTATCATCGGCTTTCCTCCTCCGAAAGCCCGGGGGGCAATTTCAAGAAATGGCGGCGACCGGACCGGAGCGCAAGCCGCCTGAACGAAAAAGGGATCGGCGGTTTCGCCGATCCCTTTCAAATGTTTTGAAACCTGTCGGGTCCGGCTTATTCGGCGGCCTCCGCCGCGGGCTGTACGGAAATGAAGGTGCGCCCCTTCAGACCCTTGTGAAAGGTCACATTGCCCTCGACCGTGGCGAAGATCGTGTGATCCTTGCCTTGGCCGACGCCCTGACCGGGCCACCATTTGTTGCCCCGCTGGCGCGCGATGATGTTGCCGGGAATGACGGTCTCGCCGCCATATTTCTTGATGCCAAGGCGGCGACCGGCAGAGTCGCGACCGTTGCGGGATGAACCGCCTGCTTTCTTGTGTGCCATCCGTGTCTCTCCTCTCGGTCTCTTACTTGACCATGTCCTTGGCCTGATTCACCCAGCCTTCACGCTCGATCCGGCCCTTGAAGCTCAGCTTGTCATCCATATCAGCAATGTCGGCCTCGGTCCACGCCGCGATCTGGGCGAAGGTTGTCACGCCGGCGGCGTTCAACTTCTTCTCCAGGGCGGGGCCCACGCCGGACAGCTTCTTGAGGTCGTCGCTTGCCGCGGTGTCACCCTCGGGGGCTGACGCAGGGGCTGTCTCGGCCGTCTTCTTCGGCGCGGCTTTCTTGGCGGGCTTGGCAGCCTTGGACGCGGCGTTGGCCACGACGCCCGCACCACCCAGAGCGGCCTTGACGCCCGAGGTCTCGGCTCCCTTTTCCAGGATATCCGTGATGCGCACCAGCGTCAGCTGCTGACGATGCCCGCGCGTGCGCTGCGAGCCGTGCTTGCGGCGGCGCTTGACGAACTTGATCGTCTTGGGGCCCTTGATCTGGTCGATCACCTCGGCCTGGACCCCGGCGCCCGCGACCGTCGGGGTGCCGACGGTGCCGTCAACCATCAGGACATCGTTGAACTGAACCGTCTCGCCGGCTTCGGCGGCGATCTTCTCGACACGCAGAACGTCACCCGAGGTGACCCGATACTGCTTGCCGCCGGTCTTCATAACCGCGAACATGCGTCTCTTCCTTTTGCTTCCGCGCCCTGTGGCCCCCGCCCGTGCGGGTGTTGCGGGCCTTGCGCCCACCTCGGACAGCGCCCCGTGCGGGGTCTCTGTTCAAATGCGAAACCGGTGCGCCCTGCACCGGTCGAGCGGCTATGCACCAGCGACACGCCGCAGTCAAGAGCCTGCCAAGCCCTCGCGCCTCTCGGCCGCCGCTGCTGCACCAGCCGGACGGTCAGCGTGCATCACGCACCCCGGCCCGGCTCTACAGATCACGCGCAGCCATCGTCCGCGCCACCGCGCGCCCCAGGGCCCGGCTGATGTCCTCGAATTCACCGTCAAAGGCGTCGAACAGCACCCGGTTGATCCGCTGGCCCGGCCCGGTTTCGGCGAAGTCGGCATAGGCCCTCAGGTCGGCCTCGTCCAGCGGCTGGTAGGCCAGCAGCGTGAAGCCATAGACCCATTCGGTCGTGCTGGTGCGGATCTCGGGCTCCTGCGCCCAGACATCCGAAAGGATGCCGTCCTCGCTCATGTCGCCGCCCAGGGCGCCGCCCTCGGACAGGCCCAGGAGGAAGGCATAATTCGCGTTCATCGCGCCCATGACGTTGCGCTCGATCAGGTCGTTGGCCTGCACGAAACGCGCGGCCAGGCGATAGCGCGGGGTCTCGTCGGCCATGGCGAGGGCGGCCCGTTCGCGCGCGGCCTCCTCGACATCCTCGTCCAGCAGGGCCTCGCGCGCGCTCAGTTCGAGGGCAACCACCTCGCGGCCCAGATCGGAGCGGTAGAAGGCGTGCAGCGCCTCAAGATCGGCCCCCTCCAGCCCGGCCACGAAATCCTGCCGGATGTTCTCGACCATGCGGTCGGTCTCGTAGATGCCGGCCACGGTGGAGGTCCAGTCGCGGCTTGGACTGCCGCCCAGCATGTCCCGGGCGAGGGTCTCGCCGTAGTCCAGCCCCTCTTGCTGCATCACGGCGATCATCTGCGGCAGCTTCATCCGCTCGAAAAGCGCCGCTGCGTCCCGCTCCTGTGCCGCCATTGGCGTCGCAACGACGGCCAGAAGCGCAAACACAATGGCAGGCAGGGCGGCAGGACGACGGCAGCGCGGCATGGCAAACTCCATTTTCGATACAGCGCGTTGATAGGGCACAGCCCCGCGCATTCCAAGGCAAGGCACGTCAAACACCATCGACATGACGCGATTGTCAGGAAAGGGGTTGCACAGCCCGCACCACCGGATTATCCCGCCGGACCAGACCCCCGCGGAGAGGTGCCGGAGTGGTCGAACGGGGCGGTCTCGAAAACCGTTGACCCTTCACGGGGTCCCAGGGTTCGAATCCCTGTCTCTCCGCCACATCTTTTGTGCAAACTCCTCATATCGGTCGACTTTCTGTTGAGCTGGATCGTCAAGGTACGAAACGCGGTACATTTTGGCGCTTGAGCTGTACCGCGTGGTCGGAGCCTAGCGTATCGAGGGGATCGAGTCAGCGGGCGTTTCGGGCCGGATGTGTCCTGGGGGGCCTCCCGTTTTTGGTATGTGATGATCCTGGTTGTCCCGCCGCCTTTGGGCGCGGCGGGGGTTGGATGTGTGGTCTCCGGGTTTTTCAATCGTGCGCGCGCAGGGCCTGCGGCCCTGTCGCGGGGGCTCCGGACGTGTGTCCGGAGCCCTTCGGGTTGGTGGGTTGGTTGGGGGGCGTGTCCGGCGCGGGGCGACGCGATGGCTCACCATCAGCTTCAGCGTGACGGGCACGACATCGCGCGTTGCACCGTGGAGCAGCTCATGCACCTTCAAGGATTACAAGGGGTTGTGCGCGGCCAGAAGAAGACAACCATCCCCGATCCAGCGCAGCCTTGCCCCCGATGACAAGGTCAACCGGCAGTTCGTGGCGACCATGCCCGACCAGCTCTGGGTATGGGATTTCACCTATGTGTCGACATGGGCGGGGATGGTCTACGTCGCCTTCGTCATCGATGTCTTCGCGCGCAAAATCGTGGGCTGGCGCGTCTCAACATCGATGACCACCGGCTTTGTTCTCGATGCGTTGAACCAGGCCATCTGCCAACGATGCCCGGCCGAGGGCGGTGGCCTGATCCATCACTCCGACCGCGGCAGCCAGTACCTGTCCATCCGCTACACCGAGCGCCTGGCTGATGCCGGCAGCGACACCTCGGTGGGCAGCGTGGGCAACAGCTATGACAACGCGCTGACCGAGAGCATAATCGGCCTGTTCAAGACCGAGGTCATCAACCTCCTCGAGCCTTGGAAATCCATGGCCCAGGTCGAGTGGGAGACCCTGCAATGGGTAAGCTGGTATAACAACGAGCGGCTACACAGCGCCATCGGGCATCGGCCGCCGCCGGAAGTGGAGGAGGCGTTCTACGAACAGATGAACACCCTTGAAAACGCCGCGCAGGTTTTGAACAAGAAAGCCTCTCGGAAACCTGGGGCGGTTCAGATTTCTTACCCATCGCACCCATTTGGGAGCGAAAATGAACAAGAAGGCCGGAGCATCCAAGGGCGCGGCCGACATGCAGGTGAAAGGATTCAAGCGCAAGACGCGCAAACAGTATTCGGCTGAAAAGAAGATAAGGATCGTGATGGCGGAGCAGCGCAAGTCCCGGATGCCAGGCAGGTGCCACCATGCATCTGTTACGCGCCGCGCAGGCGCGCGACGAGGAAAGGGGTGAGGTACATTGGTATCTGATAACAACCGACAAAAATCATCAGCGGGGCGAACACGTCTTCGGGGACCGCGGTGAGAAAAAGTGCCAGGTTGCGGTTGCCAGCTGCGATGGTGATCGCGTGCGCTTCGCTGACCGGAAGCGCGTGGCGCGTGGCGATCCACGCACCGATGCTTTGCAGCAGGTAGAGCCCTCCCGCAAAGGCCAGCGTTACGGCCACAATGCCGGGTGAGGCCAGCAGCGCCGGCCCGATTGCAGACATGAGGCCAATCACCACAAGGGCCATTGCCAGCGCCATGGCCCCGTCGAGCGCCGGGCGCACCCGCGCCTCACACAGAATTGGAAAGGAGCGGCGTAGCCCGTGGGCGATACCGCTCGCCAGAACAACGATCAGCAACAACCGCGCGACCGCACCCAGAAGGGCGGGTACGTCGGAAAAGAGCGGAAGAACCGCGAAGACCGGCGCCGCCGTGAACGGCAAAAGCGCGGTGCCCAGCGAAAGTTGCCGCAGTGACGCGCCGACATTCGCCCCGGACATTGCCGCAAGACCCGGCGAGCCTGTAATGGGAGACGCGGACATAGCCAGTACGGCGGCGATCGCCAGCGGGTGATCGATCCACCCAAGTGCCCAGACCCCCCCGGCCGCAACCAGCGGCAACCCGCACTGAAGCAGCGCGACGGCCAGAACGGTCCGCGGCAGCGCGCCACGGCGCGGTAGCGCCGCAACAGGCCCTTCGCGCAGCGCCGCCAGGCACAGCATGACGACGATGAAAGGTACGATGGCCGGTGCCATCGCCCGCGCCAAGGTCGGCATCGCAATCCCCACAAGCAACCCCGCCACCAGAAGCCATCGGCCCCACGCGGCAAGCGCGGCAAGCGGTGTCAAACCGTCGTCGCCGCCCGGGCAGCCTGGTCGTAGCTGCCCGACAGCGCCCTGAGCAGCGCCGCGAGGCGCGACATGTCTTCGGGTTGGAAGCCCAGCTCTTTTGCCAGGTCCACAAGCAGCGCCTCGCGTACGTCGCGGTAGCGGCCGCACAACGCCCGGCCTTCGTCGGTGATGCCGACCGTCTTTTCCTTGACCTTGCGGGCCGTGGACACAAGCCCGCGTTCGGACAGCTTGCGCACGGCATAGGTGATCAGGTGCGTGTCCTCGATATGCAGGACAAGCCGGATATCGGCCAGCGTCTTCTCGCGATCGCGATGGTTGACCTGGTGCAGGATCAGCACCTCCAGCGGGGCCATGCCGGGCTCTCCGGCCGCGTCCATGCACCGGACGATCCAGCGCTGAAAGGCATGGTTCGACAGGGTCAGGGCATACTCGACCTCGGACAGTTCGGGCAGATCCGATTGCGCGAGATGGGCAGAGCTAACGACCGGCCCGATATTCGTATGATGGTCCTTCGTCATGGCGCGCTCATCGTGACATCATGGTGGATGGAAGCCATAGGGCGATTTGGGGGAATACCGACAGGATCGCGGTCGCCAGCACCAGCAGCAGGAAGAACGGCAGGGCGTATTTCGCCACCGCGAAGATGTCGCGCCCGGTGATGGTCTGGATCACGAACAAGTTGAAGCCGACCGGCGGGGTGATCTGGCTCATCTCAACCACCAGGACAAGGAAGATGCCGAACCAGATCGGATCGATGCCGGCGGCCGTCACCATCGGCAGAAAGATCGACACCGTCAGCACGACGATGGAAATGCCGTCGAGGAACATCCCCATAACGATGAAAAAGAGCACCAGCATCGCCAGCAGGTGATATTGGCTCAGGCCCAGCTCGCCGATCATGCGCGCCAGTTCCCGCGGGATGCCGGTGTAGCCCATCGCGACCGTCAGGAACGAGGCCCCGGCCAGGATGAAGGCGATCATGCAGGTGGTGATGGTCGCCGCGCGCAGGCTGTCTGCGAGACCGTGCCAAGACAGCGCGCCGGTGGCGCCGGCCAGCACGATGGCGCCGGTGACGCCGATCACCGCGGCCTCGGTCGGGCTCGCGACGCCGAGGTAGATCGACCCGATCACCGCCACGATCAAGCCCACGACGGGCAGCAGGCGCGCCATCGCGCGCAGCGCCTCGCGCCGGTCGACGGGCGGCTCCACCTCGGGCAGCGCGTCGGGGTGCGTCAGCGACCAGATCATGATCCAGCCGATAAACAGCCCCGCCAGCATCGCGCCGGGCACAACGCCGGCGAGAAACAGGCGCGCGATGGATTGCTCGGTCGCAGCCCCGTAGACGATCAGGATGATCGACGGCGGGATCAGGAAGCCGAAGGTGCCCGCGCCGGCGAGGCTGCCGATGGCCATGCGCTCGTCGTAGCCGCGCGTTTTGAGCTCGGGCAGCGACATGCGTCCGATGGTGGCGGTCGTCGCCGCGGACGATCCCGAGACGGCGGCGAACAGTCCGCAGGCCAGCACGTTTACATGGAGCAGCTTGCCCGGCAGCCGTGCGGTGAAGGGCGCGAGGCCGGAAAACATGTCCGACGACAGGCGCGAGCGCACGAGGATCTCGCCCATCCAGATGAACATCGGCAGCGCCACCAGCCCCCAGACCGACAGCCCGCCCCAGACCTTGGTGGCAAAGACCAGTTCCGGCGGCGCCGGGGCGGCCAGCACCATCGCCGTCAGCCCCACCAAGATCAGCGCGAAGCCGACCCAGAGGCCGAGCGCCAGCGCGCCGAACAGGACCACCAGCAGGATCGGGGCAAGGGTGGCGATCTCCATCACTGGCCCTCCTCGGTGTTGCGTTCGGCGGAGCCAAAACCCGGCTCGCCGCCGCGGGCCAGGGTGACGGCGCTGTCGATCAGCGCCACCGCGAACAGGCCCAGGCCGAAGGTCATCACACCCTGCGGAACCGCCAAGGGGATCGGGATCACGCCATAGCTGACCGAGCCGAAGCGGATGCTGTCGACCACCTGCAGCGCGCTGGAATAGGTGGCGAACACGGCCAGCGCGGCGGCCGCCAGACAGACGCAGGCGCCCAGCCAGCGGGTCGCGGCCTCTGGCAGCGATCGGATCAGAAGTTTCACGCGGACATGGCTGCCCGCCTGCAGAGTTCCGGCAAGGCCCAGGAACACCGCGCCGGTGAACAGGAAGGAACCGAATTCGGCCAGGGACGGGATCGTCAGCCCGGGGGGCGGGAGTTCCAGAAGCCGTGCGACCCGGTCCGTCAACCGTCCCAGGATCTGCCCCAGCACCAGCACGGCGATCATCGCGAAGGTGATCGCGGCCAACCACAGCGCGACGTCGTAGACACGGTCCAGCAGGCGGCGCATCGGCAGACCCTTTCAGCAGAAACGAGTGGCGGGGCCTGCCGGCCCCGCCCGCAGATCACATGCCCGACGCGGCCTCGTAGGCCTCGATGACCTCGGTGCCCTCTTCGCCGGCCTCCTCGAGCCATTCGTCGGTCATCGTCTGACCGATCTCGGCCAGCCGGTCGGACAGCGTGTCAGAGGGCTGCGACACGGTCATGCCGTTTTCCTCCAGCGTCGCGATGCCGGATTCGGTCTCGGCCATCGACATCTCCCAGCCGCGGGTCTCGGCCTCGGCGGCGGCACTCATGATCGCCTCTTGCGTGGCGTCGTCCAGCGCCTCGAAGGCCTGGGTGTTGACGAACACCATGTTCTTGGGCAGCCACGCCTGCGTGTCGGTGTAGTGCGAGGTGAAATCCCAAGCCTGGCTCGACACGCCGGTCGAGGGGGAGGTGATCATCGCGTCAACCCGGCCGGTGCTGAAGGCGGTCGGGATGTCGCCTGTTTCAATCTGCGTCGGCACCGCGCCCATCAGCTGCGCCAGACGCTCTGTCGCGGCGTTGTAGGCCCGGAACGACGCCCCCTCGAGGTCCGAGGCGCTCTCGATCGGGTCCTGGCTATAGAGCGACTGGCCCGGCCATGGCACGGCGAAAAGCAGCGTCAGCCCCTGGGCGGCCAGCTTCTCCTCGACCATGGGGCGCGAGGCGTCCCACAGCGCGCGGGCTTCGTCGTAGCTCGATGCCAGGAACGGGATCGAATCGACGGCAAAGATCGGGTCCTCGTTGGCGAGCCGGCTCATGAGCACCTCGCCCATGGGCGCAAGGCCGCGACGGACAGAGTCCTTGATCTCGGGATGCCCGTAAAGCGAGCCGGCAGAATGGACGGTGATGTCGAGATCGGTCGTCTCTTCCACATCTGCGGCGAATTGCGTGATGTTCTGCGTGTGGAACACGCTGTCGCCATAGGGTGTCGGCATGTCCCAGTTTTGCGCTGCGGCAGGCAAGGCAAGGGCCGAAGTGGCAAGCACGGCCGCGAGGCCGCGAAAGGCGGTGAAGGTCATGGTCGTCTCCCTGGTCTACGGGCGGCTGTGTCCTGAACCCAGGCCGCCACCCATGGTTCGGATGCTATGAAGTTGACGGGGTGTCGATAATTTGTCAACGTTTTAACAACAAATCATGAATGAGGGTGTGACGGATGCTTAATGAAAAGGCGGGGCGGTGGGATTTCTGGATCGACCGTGGCGGCACCTTCACCGATGTGATTGCACGCGCGCCCGACGGGTCTGTCGATGCCATGAAGCTTCTGTCAGAGAATCCCGGGGCCTATGACGACGCCGCCATCGAGGGCATCCGCCGCTTTCTCGACGTCGCCCCCGGCGCCATCCCGCCGACGCGAGTCGGCACGGTGCGCATGGGCACGACGGTCGCGACCAACGCGCTGCTCGAACGCAAGGGCGACCGGACACTTCTGCTGATCACCAAGGGGTTCCGCGATGCCCTGCGCATCGGCTATCAGGCGCGCCCTGATATCTTTGCCAAACAGATCGTGCTGCCCGAACTCCTCTACGACCGGGTCGCAGAGATCGACGAACGCGTGCGCGCCGACGGCACCGTGGAAACGGCGCTCGACCTCGCTTCGGCCCGCGCTGCGATGCGAGACGCACGTGACGCGGGGATCGAGGCGGTGAGCATCGTCCTGATGCATGCCTGGCGTGCGCCGGAGCATGAAACGCTGTTGGCCGAGGCCGCGCGCGACATCGGTTTCACGCAGGTGTCGGTCAGCCACGAGGTGTCCCCCCTGATCAAGCTGGTGGGCCGCGGAGACACGACCGTGGTCGATGCCTACCTGACGCCGATCCTGTCGCGTTACGTCGAACAGGTGGCGAACGCACTGGGTGCGACCCCGCCCGACGCGGAGGGTCCGACATTGCAATTCATGATGTCGTCAGGCGGGCTGACGGCTGCCGACCGTTTCAAGGGCCGCGACGCAATCCTCTCCGGGCCCGCGGGCGGCGTGGTCGGTATGGCGCGCACCGGACAGATCGCGGGCGAGGACCGGGTGATCGGCTTCGATATGGGCGGCACCTCGACCGACGTGGCGCATTTCGACGGCGAATTCGAGCGGGCCTTCGAGACCGAGGTCGCAGGCGTGCGGATGCGCGCGCCCATGCTGCAGGTCCACACCGTCGCTGCCGGTGGCGGGTCGATCCTTCACGCAGAGACGGGGCGGTTCCGCGTCGGCCCCGACAGCGCGGGGGCCGATCCGGGACCTGCCTGCTACCGCCGTGGCGGGCCGCTGACGGTGACAGACGCGAACGTGATGCTGGGCAAGCTGCAACCGGATTTCTTCCCGCCGATCTTCGGCCCCGCGCAGGACGAACCCCTGGATCGCGACGCCGTGGCCGCCGCCTTTGCCGAGATCGCCGCGCGCGACGGCAAGACCGCCGAAGAGGTGGCCGAAGGCTTCCTGCGCATCGCGGTCGAGAACATGGCCAATGCCATCAAGAAGATCAGCGTGCAGCGCGGCTATGACGTGACCCGCTACCTTCTCAACGCCTTTGGCGGGGCGGGCGGGCAGCATGCCTGCCTGGTGGCCGACGCGCTTGGCATGACCAAGGTGCTCATCCACCCGCTTTCGGGCCTGTTGTCGGCCTACGGCATCGGGCTGGCCCGCGTGACCGAGGCGCGGCAGCGGGGCATGGAGACCGGGCTTTCACAAGACGCCGTACCCGGGATCGACACCGCCCTGAGCGAATTGCGCGCCGACGTGGCGGCGGCGCTGGCTGCGCAAGGGGTGGCCGAGGACGAGGCCGAGATGGTCGCACGCCTGCACCTGCGCTATACCGGGACCGACACCGCGCTGCCGGTCCTCTGGAATGGCGATGTGAGCCGCGCCCGCGCCGCGTTCGAGGCCGCGCACAAGACCGAGTTCGGCTTTACCGACCCGGACGCGGAACTGGTCATCGAGGCCGCCGAGATCGAAGGCCGCGCAGGCGAGGCGGCAGCCGACCCGGAGGCGCGGGCCGAGACACGCGACGGCGCGCCCGAAGCGGAGGCCACCATGCCGATCCATTCGGGTGGCAAGCGCCACGACGCCGCCGTGATCCGCCGAGAGGCGATCGCGCCGGGGCAGACCGTCGAGGGGCCTGCCCTGATCATAGAGCCGAACCAGACCATCGTCGTGGAACCGGGCTGGCAGGCGCAGGTCACCGCGCGCGACCACGTGATGATGACGCGCCGCGAGGCAGCCAGCCGCGCTGGGGCGATCGGCACGCAGGCCGATCCGGTCCTGCTGGAGGTGTTCAACAACCTTTTCATGAATATCGCAGAGCAGATGGGCGTCGCCCTGCAAAAGACGTCCCGCTCGGTCAACATCAAGGAGCGGCTGGATTTCTCCTGCGCTGTCTTCGATGCCGACGGCGCGCTCGTGGCCAATGCCCCGCACATGCCGGTGCATCTGGGTTCCATGGACCGCAGCGTGGAGACGATCATTCGCCACAACGAAGGCAATGTGCGCCCCGGTGACGTGTTCGCCCTCAACGCGCCCTATAACGGCGGCACCCACCTGCCCGACATCACCGTGGTCACGCCGGTCTTCGATTCGGCCGAGGCCAACATCCTCTTCTGGGTCGCCTCGCGCGGGCACCATGCGGACGTGGGCGGTATCGCCCCCGGCTCGATGACGCCCCGCGCCACCAACGTGGACGAGGAAGGCGTGCTCTTCGACAACGTCCTGCTCGTCTCCGAAGGTCGCTTTCGCGAGGACGAGATCCGCCGCGTGCTGACAGACCATCCCTATCCGGCGCGCAACCCGGAGCAGAACATCGCCGATCTCAAGGCGCAGGTCGCGGCCAATGCCCGCGGCACGGCCGAGCTGCTCGCGATGATCGACCAGTTCGGGCTGGAGGTGGTGCAGGCCTACATGCGCCATGTGCAGGACAACGCGGCCGCCGAGGTGTCGCGCGTGATCGGGCGGCTTTCCGACGGCGAATACGAATACCCCACCGACACCGGCCAGACGATCCGCGTAAAGATCACCGTGGACCGCGATGCCGGCGCGGCGGTCGTGGATTTCACCGGCACGTCCGAGGCGCAACAGAACAACTTCAACGCGCCCGAGCCGGTGACGCGCGCGGCGGTGCTCTACGTGTTTCGCGTGATGGTCGAAGCGGCAATCCCGATGAACGCGGGCTGCCTGCGCCCGGTGAAAATCATCATTCCCGAAGGCTCCATGCTGGCACCGCGCTACCCGGCGGCGGTGGTCGCCGGCAACGTCGAGACCAGCCAGCACGTGACCAACGCTCTCTTCGACGCGCTTGGTGCCATCGCCAACAGCCAGGGCACGATGAACAACCTGACCTTCGGAAATGAACGCCATCAATACTACGAGACTCTCTGCTCGGGCAGCCCGGCAGGGGTTTGGAACGACGGCACCGGCTTTGCGGGCACGTCGGCGGTCCACGTGCACATGACGAATTCGCGCCTGACCGATCCCGAAGTGCTGGAAGCCCGCTATCCGGTCCTGCTGGAGAGCTTCAAGGTCGATGAAAACTCCGGCGGGGGCGGTGCGTTCCCGGCGGGGGACGGGACGACCCGGCGCATCCGTTTTCTCGAGGACATGGACCTGGCGATCCTGTCCTCGCACCGCGATCGGCCACCGCAGGGCCTGGATGGCGGCGGTGCCGGCCGCGTCGGCCGAACAGAGGTTCACCGCGCCGACGGCAGCATCGAAACACTGCGCGCCGCCGACCAAGTGCCGATGAGCGCCGGCGACGCGGTTGTCGTCGTGACCCCGACGGCGGGCGGCTACGGCAAGGAGTGATAACACCTCGCGATCCCAGGTGATCGTGTCAATCGCGGACAAGTTCGCAAGCAGCTACGCCAAGTTGCCCGATTGGATCAACAGGCAGGTCGTCGAGGACGGGGATCGTGACGGCCTGACGCCGGCAGAGCGCGAGGAGTTCAGCCTGCGCCGTCGTAGACCAGCAGCAGGACCTCGGCCTCGACCCACGCCCGCCGGCCGGGGCGCGGCGGCAGGCGCAGCCAGACGCCATCGGTCCAGAGCGCCACGTTCAGGTCCCAGCCCACCCAGTCGCCGGTCGCGCCCGAGCCGACGATGTAACGGTCGCCATCGGCCGGAGAACCGGGCGGCGCTGTCGGATCCCGGTCGAGGACAGAGAGTTGCACGCGCCCGTCGAGGATCCGCAGCGCCTCGTTGTGGGTGACATGCTTCTGGGCCTGCGCCGCCAGGATGTAGGGCAGCAGGAGATGCGCGACCGAGAACAGCCGCTTGCGAGAGCGTCGAGGGCCGCGGCGCACCAGGCGGCAGGTCGTAGGCCTCCCGGTCCTGGCGGACCGCCTCGACGCCGCGGGCATCCGCATCGGCGGTGGAGAGGAGCCGCAGCGGGCTGGAGCGCCCGTCATGATTTAGGCTCGCGACACCAGCCGGATCGAGCACATGCGGAACAGCACCAGCGCGCCGGGCCCGCCCTCGGTGGGCCATACCTCGATCATCACGGCACGCGCGCCTTCCACCAGCCCTATCGGGCCGGTCTGCCCTGCCGGGCCTTCTCCGCCTTCAATCGGTTCCCTGGAGCGATTGATCCCTTCGGGACCGGCTACCAAGCCCCAATCCCGGCTGTAGGGCGGGATCGGAAACGGCTCGGGTCCGACGACCTCGCGCCAGACGCCCCGGGCCAGCCGGAGGCAGTCGCAGCCGACGCCGCGGAGGCTCGCTTGGTCATGGTACGGCTTGCCGAGCCAGGACCGCGCGATGGAGATGACGCTGGCGGGATCGGCAGCGGGGCGTGGCGCTGTCACAGCACACCCCCGTCATGCCCGCCGTCGGGCGAGGCGTAGCGCAGGATCGTGTCCTGCCCCGGAATATGCGGGAAGCCGCGGAAGCTCGTGGTGTTGGCGAACTTCGCACCGCAGGTCTCGATCCGCTTGTCGCAGCCGGCGCGGATGGTGAAGGCGTCGCTCTCGGCGATGGCGCGCCCGTCTGCCCCCGCGCTCGAACCGGTGGCGCGCGGGGGCATCTGCATGGGATTACTCCAGAACCGAAAGGCAGGATCAGGGCCGCAATGGCCAGGCCGAGGCGAATCCGGTGCGCGAACCGCGTGCGGGGGTCCTCGCACTCGCTGCGCAGCGCGCGGGCAAGGCGGAGAAGCTCAGTCATCCTTGCGCCCCTTGGCGGCGCGCAGCCGGGCGAGGACGACCTCGATGAAGGCCGGACCGAACACGCCGACGAGGTAAGCGGCGGACCCCGCGGCTCTCCCGGCCGGGATCACCTCGGGCGGCAGCCGCAGCCACGCCGCGATGATGGCCATCGAGAGGCTACCCATCCCGGTCGCGATCAGCCCGCCGAGCAGGATGTGGCGCAGCGCATCGCGCAGGCGCATCTTTGTCGTCAGCGCGTTCGCGGCGAACGCCTCGCAGGCATTGGCGGCATAGCCGTTGGTGACGACCAGTTCCCGCGCCCGCGCCAGCAGTTTTGGGCCGCCCGAGGCGACCAGCGCGTTGACGTTTTCCAGCGGCGGGTTCCAGCCGCGCAGACGCCGCCGGGACATCGCGCCCTCCAGCCGCGCGCGCGCCGGCGGGGCCGCCCCTGTTGGAGCGGCGAAACCGGTCGAACAGCCCATGGATCACAGCCCCTTCGTGGTCGTCACGCGCAGTTGCCGGACGATCCTACGCCCCTCCGCCGCCGCGATCTCACGGTCCAGCGCCTCTATCGCCCGGTCGATCTCCGCCACGCTGCGATACTCCACGGTCTTGCCATCATAGCTCACCCGCGCCACGCCCGAGGACCGCTGCGCCGAGAGCGCGTCGCGGCGGGTGCGGAGTGTTGCGGGATCGGACATGGGCACGCCCATCGGTGCGTCGTTGACATATGCGCCATTGGCGCATACATGACAGTATGACCATCGTGACTGTCGCCGAGACGCCAGAGTTCCAACGCCGCGCCCGTGCCATCATGAGCGACGACGAGCGCATGGCTCTGATCGATTACATCGCCCGCAACCCCACAGCCGGGGTCTCGCTTGGCGGTGGCGTCCGCAAGGTCCGGTTCGCACGCGCGGGCGGCGGCAAGAGTGGCGGGTATCGTGTCATTCACTTCTACGCCGGCGACGATGACATGCCGGTCTTTCTGATCGCCGTCTTTGCCAAGAACGAGAAGGCCAATCTGACCCGGGCAGAGACGGAAGCAGTCAAATCCCTCGGCAAACAGCTGGCCGAGAGCTACAGGAGCGCAAGATGAGCGACGCATTCAAGAGCATCGAACAGGGCCTCAAGGAGGCCATCGCCCATGCCCAAGGCGAAGGGGCGCTCACGGTCCACGAAATCAATATCCCCGACGCGGATGTTCAGGCCATTCGCGCCCGGACCGGACTCTCGCAGGCCGAGTTTGCCCGTAGCATTGGCGTGAAGAAATCCACGCTTCTGAACTGGGAACATCGCCGGCGTTCGCCGGAGGGGCCAGCCCGTGTCCTGCTTGCCCTGATCGACAAGGATCCAAGCATAGTTCAACGCACACTGGCGGGCTGAGCCTCACCCCATGTATCTTGAGCGCACCGTTCGCCGCCGCGCTGATGGCCGCGGCAGGGATTTCGCCAGCACCTCACCCGCCTCGGGCTTGACTTCGACGACAAGCTGGCGTTCCAGCTCCTGCCAGCGCGCCTCCGACCAGCGGTCGGTGCCCGCAATCCAGGCGGCGGCGCGGGCATAGACCCGGCAGTCCAGCGCCTCGTTGCGCTCGCGCAGTTTTTGCCATTCGAGCTTGGCGAAGCCGCGCTTGGCCTTGACCGTCACAAGCTGCTCAGCTGTCAGTTGCTTGAGCCATTCAGCATCGGCCCAGGACGGCAAGTGGACCGTTCCCGGCGGAAACGGTGCACCGGCCGTGACCTCTTCCGCGGTCGGCCGATCCTGCCGTAGGAAGCGGTAGGTCTCGGCTTTGAAAGTTGAAGTCGCCACGGACCACAGCCGCGCCCCGCGGCGCAGGCGTTTGCCGCCGACAGTCGCGTCCACAAAGGTCGGGCCCGTCACCGGGCTTGCCCGGTTGAACCCCTCAAGCCCCTTCACCGGTGCGACCTGCGCGAAGCCGACCTGCCGCGCCCAGCCATAGACCGCGCTGGTCTCGAACCCCGTGTCGATCGCGAGCCGCGCGATGGTCAGGTGCTCACCGCTCTCATGTCGCCATGTCCGCCCCAACAGCTCCGTCAGCTGCTGCCAGCAGGCGGGGTCGCCGGGCCCGCCCTCGATCACGACATGATCGACCAGCCAGCTTTCCAGCCTGCGGCCCCAGGCCCAGACGTCAATCTCGATCCAGTCCTTCTGCACATCCGCGCCAGCGGTCAGGAACAGCCCCTTGTCCGGCACGGTGCCCGCCTTGCATGCCTCGCGGCGATCCGCCAGCCGCTGCCAGTCGGGCGCCTCGCCGGTCTCGACCCATGTCTCGCCGAGCACCGTGTTGCGGAACTGAGTATTCCACGCGCATGTGGCCACGGATTCCACGATGATGTGGCCACCGGTTCCACGGCATGTGGCCACCCCTTGAGACATACCTGCGAGGCGATCTGAACCTGCCTATTCTGCGGCCCATTGAGGAAGCAGGAGAGCGAGATGGAAAGGTTGCCAATGCGCAAGATCAAGGATGTTTTACGACTGCGCGCGTCAGGGTATTCGACGCGCAGGATTGCCGACAGTCTGAGGCTGGGGCGGACGTCGACGCAGAATTACCTTCAGCGTGCCTCTGCGGCGGGGCTGTCGTGGCCGGATGTTCAAGATCTCGATGAGATCGCTCTCGAGCGACAGCTTTTCCGACAGGTGGCCGGCTCGGAAGCCCCTCTGTTCGTGGAACCGGACTGGGCAGAGGTCAATCGTGAGTTGAAGCGCTCTGGGGTGACCCTGCGCCTGCTTTGGGAGGAATATCGCGCATGTCATCCTAATGACGGGTATGGATATTCCGCCTGGTGCCAGCATTACCGAGCGTGGGTGAAGCGGTTGTCACCCTCCATGCGCCAGCGTCATGTCGCGGGTGAGAAGCTGTTCGTCGACTATTCCGGCGTGCGCATGGAGGTGACGGATCCCGTCACTGGCACGCGTCGTCCCGTCGAGTTGTTCGTCGCGGTGTTGGGCGCGTCGAATTACACCTACGCCGAGGCCAGTTATAGCCAGACGCTGCCGGATTGGATTGGCGCGCATGTCCGCGCGTTCGAGTTCTTCGGCGGTGCGCCGGCATTGATCGTTTCGGACAATCTCAAATCGGCGGTGGTGCGGGCGTGCTTCCATGAGCCGGGCGTCAACCGCAGCTATACCGATCTCGCGCGGCATTATCACACGGCGATCCTGCCAGCACGCCCTTACAAGCCGAAGGACAAATCGAAGGCGGAAGGCGGGGTGCTGCTGGTCCAGCGCTGGATTGTCGCGCGGCTGCGCAATCGGGTGTTCTTTTCGCTGGAAGAGTTGAACGCGGCCATTCGCGAAGACCTGACACGGCTGAATGCCCGCGTCAGCCGTCATCTTGGCGCCTCGCGCCAGCAGCTCTTCGAGCAACTGGACAAACCCGCCCTGATCCCGCTGCCCCCGACACGCCATGTTCATGCCGATTGGCAGAAGGTCACCGTTGGCGCCGATTACCACATCCGCATCGATGACCATTACTACTCAGTCCCCTATGACCTTGCGCGAGCGGCTCTTTGGGTGCGGATCACGGCCAGCACCATCGAGGCGTTTCGGGGCGGCAAACGTGTTGCCAGCCACACGCGCGCGGGTCCCGAGGATGGGCGCGAAACGACGGTGATGGCGCATATGCCCGCCAAGCACCGCCATTATGCCGGTATGACTGAAGAGAAAGTTCAGGCCGATGCTCAAAAGGTCGGACCGAACGTGGTCACGCTCGTCGAGGTCATCCTGCGCAACAAGCCCAGGCCGGAACAGGGCATCCGCGCCTGTGTCGGTATTCTCAAGCTGAAACGCGGCTCTGGTTCCGAGAGACTGGACGCGGCCTGCGCCCGGGCCCTGGCGCTCAATGCCTGCTCGCTCAAATCCGTCACCTCCATCCTGAAGAACCGCCTGGAGAACCAGCCCATAGAGGTGGCGCCGGACGCCCCCACCATCGCCCACGCGAATATCCGCGGCGCGCGATATTTCCACTGAACCAAAGGAGACACCGAATGCTTACACATCCCACCCACGAGGCGCTGTGCGCGCTCAAGCTCGACGGCATGGCCGAGGTCTTTGCCGAGTTGCTGGCCCGCGAGGGCAGCCGGCAGATGGATCCGGTCGAATGGATCGGCCTGATGCTCGACCGCGAAAGTGCTGCCCGTGACAGCCGACGCTTTCAGACGCGTCTGCGGGCGGCGAAACTGCGCGAGAGCGGTGCCTGCATGGAAGACGTCGATTATCGCGCCGCGCGCCAGCTGGACCGCGCGCTGTTCCGAAGCCTCCAGGATGGCGCCTGGATCACCAGACACCGCAGCATCCTGATCACCGGACCATGCGGGGTCGGGAAATCCTGGCTGGCTTGCGCCCTGGGCCATGAGGCCTGTCGGCAGGGCAAGGTCACCCTCTACTTCCGCATGCCGCGCCTGTTCGGC